>DAOVUR010000234.1 GCA_030632465.1 bacterium
ACGGATGATGAAATTGAGGCAAAATATCAAAAAGATATCAGACAAATATTTGCTGATTAAGGAGAAGAATGGTTTAGGGAATGGGAAGAAGTAGAGATTGATAATAACCCTCTTCGTCTTATTTTCTCTGTTGATGGGTCTAAACAAAATATTCGATCGGATTTTCCTCCATATAAAGAGTTGTCTTTTGTAAAAACAGCTCTTTTGGCTACTTCTTTTCTAGTTTTAGCTCACGTATTTCGACTTGGCCAGTGAAGTTGCCGGAGACTCGGAACTGTGCATGTGTGCTGTTAGCTGGGATAGTTTTTGTGAGGCGCGCTTCGAGGCAGTTATCTTTGCGGTGTCTGTTAGGCTCTTTGATCATGAACTGCTTTATGGTTGTATTTTTACCATCTTTTTGTTTGGTGAGTGATAGGGAAATATAGATGTTACCTTTAAAGTCTTCGCTTTTATGGAATAGTCCGTAGATGCATAGTTTCATTTTTGGACGTATCAGTATGGGTGGTGTTTCTAGGTATATTTCCTCCTTAATATTTTCTGACTTCAGAAGAAATGCACTGCCTGACTCGATCTTGGTGACTTGGGCTGACTGTTCTCGCTTGTTGCCTAGGTGGACTATCCAGTTATCGATTGGCGCTCCTGGTAGTGTGGTATGTTCTGGTATTGTGAGTAGATTGTGGTTTTCTGGTGCAGTGATGGCGCTGATAGAGACTGGGATTAGGCCGCAGGTTGTCTTTGCACGATTGGTATGTCGTAGTAATATGGTTGCCGCGGTTATTCCTAAAGCAAGTGTTAGTAGTATGGTTAGGATGGCAAGTAGTCGCCAGCGACTGCGACTATGTTGCAGTAGGGATAGGTGTTCTACTTCGACAGTATCTTGTACAAGTTCGGATTCTGTCTGGGCTGGTGAGAAGTTGAGAATATCTCGTAGCGGCGGTGTCTCATTACGTGGATCGTGCTGTAGAAACCACGTGGTTGTAGGGTCAAGCGATGCTTCGACCATAGCGTTGCGGTATGCATCTATGTCAAAAGGGATGCGTCGCCATATAACGCTGTTGTTGTCGGTGTCGTAGATGCAGTAGCAAGCGCGGGTGTCGGTGTCGCGTGGCTGGCCGATAGAGCCAACATTGATGAGGTATCGTTTGTTTTCTTCCAGTTCGAAATCTTGTGGTGGTACGATGTGCGGTGTTCCGCTGTCACCTGTAAGAAATATGTTTGGTACATGAGTATGACCAACAAAAAGAAGTTTGTTGTCGGTGCAATTCCATGAGTTTACTGCATCTGCTGGATCTATAACGTAGTTGAAGGCGGCCGGTTGAGAGAATTCGCCATGGCTACATCGGAAGATGCCGCCATCTAGTGTTAAAGGCAATGTTTTCAGGAATTGGATGGCATTATCACCTAACTGAGTATGAGTCCATAAGATAAGGTCGCGCGCTTTATCATTAAAGAGATCAGGATTCATTTTGCCACATACGACAGCATCATGGTTGCCGAGAACAAAGTGGTTTACATTAGCGTATGCAGAAGCGAAGACCTCTGCTGGGTTGGGGCCATAGCCGATAATATCACCTAGGCATATGATTGAATCTACGCCAATATTACGTATATCAAGCAGGGTAGCATCCCATGCCTGAAGATTGGCGTGTAAATCTGATATAATTGCGTATCGCATGATGCGTGAGAGTGTTGTGATTTACTTGTGGCAAGTCAAGTTTCTTTTGCCTTTTCGATCTTGTTTGCTGGTGGTGGTTAATGTATGGTGTTGCTTGATTTAGTGAAAATATTAAATAAGGAAATTAAAGATGAAAAGACCTGTTGCAATTATTATTCGTGATGGATGGGGTTTGAGAGATGAATTGGATGGTAATGCTGTTGCGGCCGCTGATACACCAAATATAGATTCGTATAAAAAAGAGTATCCGTGGACTGTTCTAGACTGCTCGGGTGAGCCTGTTGGGCTGCCTGATGGATATCAGGGATCAAGCGAGGTTGGACATCTTAATATGGGCGCCGGTCGAATCGTGATTCAGGAATTGAAACGGATTGATGATGGTCTTAGTAGTGGTGAGTTTTTTGAGGTTGCCGCTTGGCAGAATCTTGTTGCTGCCTGGAAAAGTAATGGTAGCACTTTGCATCTTTTGGGTTTATTACAGGATGAAGGTGTCCATGCGCATCAGGAGCATCTGTTTAAGATTATGCGGAGAGCACGTTCAGAGAATCCTGACGGGAAGATTGTTCTGCATCCGTTTCTGGATGGACGCGACACACCGCCACGTAGCACACTTGAGTATTTCGCCAAGCTGAGAAAAATCATGCAGGAAGTTGGCGGTTGCGAGGTAGGTACTATTATGGGGCGCTATTACGGTATGGATCGCTCAGAGAACTGGGGACTTACTGATACTGCATATAACTGTATTGTTGCGGCAGAGGGTACTCGTGCAGAAGTAGCGGAAGATGCTATTCAGGCAGCCTACGATAATGATAAGACTCCTGATGGTACAGAGATGGTTGATGAGTATATTCTTCCTGTCTGTCTTGGCAATTATGATGGCGTGCAGGATGGGGATGTCGTTGTACATACTAACTATCGACAGGATCGTGCAATCCAAATCTCGCGCGCATTCTGTGATGCTGATTATCCAGGTAAATTGAGTGCTAAGCCAGAGGTTATTTATGTTGGCCTGACCCGTTACTATAATGAGTTTGAGAATTATATCATGGGGCCTATGGATGAGGGTGGTGGCATGGATAAGCTGTTAGGTGAAGTAATAGCGGATGCAGGGATGCATCAATTGCGTATTGCTGAGACTCAGAAGTTCAGGCATGTGACAAGCTTCTTTAACGGAAAGTCCACTATACCGTATGAAAACGAGGATCAGGTGGAAGTGCCTGGTAGATTTGACCCAGCACTTTTTGCTAGTCATCCTGAAATGGATGCTTATGCTGCTACAGGTGAGTTGCTAAAGCGCCTTGAGGATAATAGTTATGATTTCATTGTGATCAACTTGGCGAATGGCGATATGGTAGGACATACCGGTAATTTTGATGCGGCTAAAAAAGCGATAGAAGTTGTTGATGAATGCGTGGGTAAGATTACCGATCGGATGTTGGAACTTGATGGGCAGGTATTGATTACTGCTGATCATGGTAACTCGGAAGAGATGTTTGACCTTGAGTCTGGGTTGGTTAAGACTAGTCATACACTAAATCCAGTTGAGCTTATATATGTTGCTAAAGATGCCGCGGGAAAGAAACTGCTTGAACGTGGTAAGCTGTCTGATATTGCGCCAACAGTGCTTCATCTGCTTGGTTTAGAAAAACCAGTAGAGATGACTGCTGATGATTTGATTGTGTGAAGAGTGGTCCACGGTCTACGGTCTTCAGTAAAAAGATGGTTTTAGGCTACTGATAGTGAGAAACTG
>DAOVUR010000167.1 GCA_030632465.1 bacterium
AGCTTGCTGCGTCATTAATTGTAGGGCTGGAACGGCTGAGGTACGATGCCTTCCAGCCGGGCTCGGCGGGAAGGTTTCGCAAGCTCAACCGTTCCAGCCCTACAAAAAAAATCGATACCTTCGGGGCTTGCCCTGAGGGGCATTATTAAGATATAGAGGAGTTTTATGAGTAATAAGTTGGAGTTAGGTGTTAATATTGATCATGTAGCAACAGTGCGACAGGCACGTGGCACATGCTATCCTAGTATTGTCGAGGCTGCTGCATGCTGCGAGGCTGCAGGTGCGCATGGTATCACTGTTCATTTGCGTGAGGATCGTCGTCATATTCAAGATCAGGATGTATACGATCTGAAGAGTATGTTAAATATTCGCTTAAATCTTGAGATGGCGGTTAATCCTGAAATTGTTGATATTGCCCTTGATATCCTGCCTGAGGAAGCATGTATTGTTCCTGAAAAGCGAGAAGAGCTTACGACGGAGGGTGGCTTGGATGTTGCTGGACAGAAGGATGAGGTCGGGCATGTGGTGCAGAAGCTTACTGATGCGGGGGTTGAGGTGAGTCTGTTTGTTGATCCCGATCCTGAACAGCTGGAGGCTTCTGCCGCGGTTGGCGCAAAAGTTGTTGAGTTGCATACGGGCACTTTTTGTGATGCTTCTGGTAAGGCTGCGTCTGAGGAGTTAGAGCGGCTTATCAAAGGTGCGCAGATAGCGCATAACCTAGGCATGATTGTTAATGCGGGGCATGGTATAAATTTGGATAATATCGAGCCTGTCTTAAAAATGCCATGGCTGAACACGCTTAATATTGGACATAGTATTATTGCGCAAGCTCTTTTTGTTGGGCTCGAACAGTCGGTGCGAGATATGATGGCTAGGATGGGGCAGTATAATGGGTGTGTGGGTCTGTGAGTATGTGAGTCTGTGAGTATGTGGGGGTAAGTGCGTGAAAAGGGAATATAGATAATGGCTGATGGAATGATAGTTGGTATAGGATTGGATCTCGTGGAGACCAAGCGCATTGCGAGTATGATTGAGCGTTGGGGTAGCCAGTTTAAGGATCGCATATATACTGATGCGGAACAGAGATATTGTGATGCGAAAAAGAACCCTAACTTATCGTATGCTGGGCGCTGGGCAATAAAAGAGGCTGTTAGTAAGGCGTTTGGGACAGGGATTGGTGTTTCGTTATCTTGGCTGGATATTGGTGTCAAGAATGATAAACAGTCAGGTGCACCGTCGGTTGTGCTTAGTGTCAAGGGGCAGAAGTTTGCTGACTCGCGTGGGATATCGTCTGTTATGATAAGTTTGTCTCATACACATGAGCATGCAATTGCGCAGGCGATAATTCAGTAAACAGTGAATGGTGGATATAGGTTATGAAAATTATTAGTAGTGCCGAGATGAAAGAGTTGGATCGAATGACTATTGCCGAGTGCGGTATGCCGGGCGAGTGGTTAATGGAGCGGGCTGGATTAGGTGTGGCGCGTGCTGTTGAATATCTGTCTGATTTATCCGGTTACTCTAGGCTACCCGTCTGTATCTTTGCGGGACGTGGCAATAATGGTGGAGATGCTTTTGTTGTTGCGCGTTATATGAAGGAGTGGGGGGCTGATGTTAGGGTTTGGCTCACTTGTGAACGTAGTGCTGTACAGGGGGATGCTAAGTCGCATCTTATCCGGTTGCTTGCGTTAGGTGTTTCTGTTGAGGAGTTTGTTGAAGTTTCTGATTTTGAGATGTTGGCTGCGTCAGGACTTGATTGTGGTATTGTGGTTGATGGTGTGCTTGGTATTGGGATTAAGGGACCAGCACGTGGTGTTGCGGCAGCTGCAATACGGTGCATAAATTCGTTGGGCACAAATAGTCCTGTTGTCGCCATTGATATACCATCTGGTATGGATGCTGATACTGGTGAGGCTGGTGGTGATGTGGTCTGCTCTGACTTGACTGTGACTATGGCGTATCCAAAGACTGGCCTAGCTATGCCTATTGCTTATGATTTTGTCGGTTCTGTTGATGTTGTTGATATTGGGGTGCCGGCCTCCTTTGCTGAGAAAATTGATGCACCACTGGATTTAGTAACTGCATCAGATCTGTATGATGTATGCCCGGTAAGATCACGCTCTGCTCATAAAGGTGATTTTGGTCATGTGTTGTTGATAGGTGGTGCACCTGGTTATGCAGGTGCTATTGCTTTGGCTGCAGGGGCGGCATTACGTTCCGGTTGTGGATTGGTTACGGTTCTAACATCTACTGAAACGGCACCTATAGTTGCCAGCATTGTTCCTGAGGCTATGGTTCATGGCGTGGCACCTAGTGATTTTCTTAAGAAAATGGAAGAGCTTCCTGAGTTTGATGCAATATTGGCGGGACCAGGTATGACGACGAGTAGTGATACGAAAGATCTGCTTACTGCATTGCTTGCTATGAATGGTGCCCCATTAGTGCTAGATGCGGATGCATTAAATATCTTTTCAGCTAACGGGAAAGCTCTTTTGGGGGCGAAACGAGAGGTGGTTATAACTCCCCATCCAGGTGAGGCCGCAAGGTTATTGGACTGTACAGCGGTAGAAATTCAGTCAGATCGCCTGAAATATGCCCGTGAATTAGAAAAGGTTACCGGTGCGATTGTTGTCTTAAAGGGTGCAGGATCACTCATTGCAGGGAAAGGCGAGCGTTGTTCTATCAATTTGACTGGAAATCCTGGTATGGCCACAGGTGGATCTGGTGATGTGCTTGCCGGGCTGCTTGTTGGGCTATTGGGGCAGCATATAGAGCCGTATAACGCCGCTAAACTTGCTGTATATCTGCATGGTAGTGCTGGAGATGAGGCGGCGTGGAGTAGTTCGCAAGGGGGAATGAAGGCTGGCGATATAATTCAGGCGATCCCGATGGCCTTTCGGCGGGTCGTGACTCGCTAACGAGAAAAGATATAAAGAGCCTTTTTCTTCTGTTGACTGTTTGTGTAATAATATTTTATAGTAGTAAGTTTGTTTGATGAATCTAACAGGCAGATGCCTGATAATGTTATTGTTTAGTAATTGTAAGTAGAGAGGTCGGTTGATAATGCAAGAAGATATTGATGTTGTTGAAAATGAGAACGTGAAAGAGGAAGCGCCTGTTGCAACGGTAGGTTTACTTTTTGATCTGGATACTTTGGCTTGTAATGGGCATGAGTTGATGTTTGATGTTTTGAAGAAAGCAGTAGATAAAAAAGGTACTAAACTTACCAAGTTCTACTATGCGAAATCATGCATGACACGGAATATAAGCACACTTGTTCCTGAATTGATCGAGGACTTAAAGCTGAAGAAAGCTGTTGAAGAGGATATTATCGAAACAGTTAAGAGTGCTTATTCAGAAGCATTACTAAAAGACGCTAAGCTTACTGATGGAGTAGTTGCACTTGTTAAAGCTGCGCAGAAAGAAGATTTCGCTGTAGGTGTTTTTAGTAGTCTTGATGAAGAGTCAGCAGCACTGCTACTTGAAAAAGTCGGATTGGCCAACTTAGATATCACGGTATGTCCATACAGCCCACGTACGGTAAATAGCTTTATTGGTGAACATTGGCGTCGTCTAGCTGTAGAGCTATCTGTACAGCCAGAGTCATGTCTAGCTGTTACTAGCGATAATAATTCATGTAAGGCTGCGCTATCTTCTGGAATGAGAGTTGTTGTGCTTCCTACTGAAATGAGCTCCTTCCAAGATTTTGGTGGTGCAAATATGATTGTAGATGAATTAAGTTCATCAGTAATCAAGGCATCCTTGAAACTTTTGGAGCGCGACTAATACCATGACGCAATTAGAGTTAGCATGTAGAGGTGAGGTCTCACCTATAATGGAGGCTGTTGCCGCTGCTGAGAATGTTGCAGTTGAGACTGTTCGCGAGAAGGTTGCGCTTGGACATGCTGTTATTCCAGCAAATATTTCTCATAAATCACTGATCCCTCAGGGTGTTGGTCGTGTTTTTACAACTAAGATTAACGCTAACTTGGGTCGTTCCGGTTCACACTCTTCAATAGAAGAGGAACTGGAGAAGCTGCAGTTTGCTATAGACTCAGGTGCTGAGTTTGTTATGGACCTTAGTGTAGGTAAAGATTTGATGGAGATGCGTCAAGCTATGATAGCTGCATCTACGGCACCACTAGGCACTGTTCCGATCTATGAAGCACTGGATAGACTAAATGGTGACGCAACCAAACTGGATGAGGATATACTACTATCTGTGATTGCTGATCAAGCCGAGCAGGGGGTCGATTTTATGACCTTGCATGCTGGACTTATGAGAGGGCATATCGAAATGGCTATGAAGCGCCGTTTGGGTATTGTTAGCCGTGGTGGTGCTATTATGGCAAAGTGGATGAAAGAGAAGAATCGTGAGAATCCGCTCTTTACCCGCTGGGATGATATCATGGCTATTTGTCGTCAGTATGATGTTACTGTCTCTCTTGGTGATGGCTTGCGTCCAGGCTGTTTGGCTGATGCTAGTGACGAAGCACAATTTGCAGAACTAGATTCACTTGGCGAGCTTGTTAAGCGTTGCCGTGCTGATGGCGTGCAGGTTTTGGTTGAAGGTCCAGGGCATGTTCCATTTGATCAGATTCAGATGAATATGGAGCGTGAACAAGAAGTTTGCGATCAGGCACCATTCTATGTGTTGGGCCCTATTGTTACTGATGTGGCGCCTGGTTATGATCATATCACTTCCGCAATTGGCGCAACTGCTGCCGCCTATTATGGCGCATCACTCTTGTGCTATGTGA
>DAOVUR010000087.1 GCA_030632465.1 bacterium
AAAGATTTTACAATCGCTACGCTAGAGGGCCTGCGGCTGAGAAAGAGGAGTTTGTATAACTAGGGGAAATAACAGTGTTGTTTTTTCTCGGTTGTTTCTCCCTAACTCAAGTGAGTGAAACTAACGGTTGTGAAAAATCTTTTTACTGTGGGTTTCGGGCTTCGTCTCGCATTATGCCTCTATGATGGGTGAGGGGTAATAAAAAAGCCACGTTAACTGTTGTTAACGTGGCTTCTGTTGTTTGTTTGCTTATAGTGCTACTGGTGGTTCAAAGCCTTTAGCATATTTGATTTTAGCTTTCTTTCTTAGGCTATCGATAAAGTTGCTGGCAACTTCACGCTGTTTTTCAGACTCTAACATTTTCTTGATATCTTCGTCAGGAACTGAATCACCTTTTTCTTGAGCAGTTACTTTAATGATGTGGTAGCCGAATTCTGTTTCTACAATAGGGCCAATTTCACCAACTTTCTGAGTGAAGGATGCTTCTTCGAATGGTGGTGCCATCTGACCGCGACCAAATGGGCCTAAGTCGCCACCGTTGTTTTTGCTTGGGCAGGATGAGTGTTCTGTTGCAAGCTTAGCGAAGTCTGCTCCACCAACTAGTTCCTTTTGGATCTTTTCGGCTTTAGCTTTCTTTTCAGCTTTTACTTCAGGAGAGTCGGCTTTATCGACCATTATAAGGATATGGCTAGCAGTAACTTTGACAGGCTTGTTTTTGAAGGCTGCGATCTCTTTTTTTGATACAGAAACTTTACCGTCCATTTCTTGCTCGATAAGTTTTGTGATGGTTAGGCTTGCTTGGATCTCTTCTTCCATGCGCTTTTTACCTAGTGGGCTTTCTTCCATAGCTTGTTCGATAGTTTTGCCTGGAGGTAGGCTTGCTTTGATCTGCTCGTATACTTTTTCTTTGTCGGCTTTAGTAACTTTGATCTTCTGCTTTTTGGCTTCATTGATTAGTAGCTGTTTAACTACAAACTGCTCGACAGTGTACTTGTACATGCCGTCGCGGAATTCTGTTTGACGTTCTGGTGGGATACGTCCTTGAAGAGCTGTCATCTGAATGTCGATCTCTTTTTCTACGTCACCGCGTGTGAGTTTTTCGCCGCCTACTTCTGCGAGTACGTCTTTTGGATTACCGGCAGGTATTGTTGAAGGAGCTGCTACTGGTGCACCTGCTACTGCTGCTGGTGCTACTTCTGGTGTTGGTGCGGCAACTTCTTCGTTATCTTTTTGGCAGCCAGTGATGGCAATAGTACATAGTGCAACACAGCTAAATTGTGCAACCTTTTTTAATCTGTCTTGTAATGTGTTTGCTTGTTTCATTTTACTTCTCCTCGTTTTTATACTGTACTAATTTCAATTGCGGCCCTGCGACTTACAGGGTTTATATCAAGGTGATAAGTGATGAATATACCAATAAGAGAGCGAAATGCAAGCGTTTGCTTTCGTGTTGGCTTAATATTTCTTGCAGCTGCCGGGGATATGGTTCGTTGCCAATTTCGTAGTAGGGCCAGGATATCTGGTGTGATGCTTATGATATTGCTATTTGTTTTGTTCGAACAGTTAGAGCAGATGATTCCGCCTTGTTGTATGGAGAAGGTGTAGTTAGGTTTATCAGTGATTGTTATCCCGCATGAGGTGCAGTTGTTTAGGGTAGGTGCAAGGCCATTTGTTAAGAGAATATTAAGTTCGTACCAAGACATTATGGATGTATCTGGACCGTGCGATATTAGTGCGTCAAGGCTGGTTGATAGTAGTTTGTAATATTCTGGCATGTGAGTATTACCGAAAGAGCTTCTGTATATAAGGTCGCAGAAATATGAAGCTAAGGCGGCGGAGCGCCAGTTAGTGCGGAAGCCATCTCTTTGAGTGAGTGGTGTGCATTCTTTCATGATATGCAGATTGTTGTATGAGCGTGTGTAGAAGAGTATCTCGCAAGTCTGAAAAAGATCGTACTGTCCGATAAACCAGCTTTTTGGGCGTTGAGCACCTTTGATAACGGTTTGGATTAGTCCATGCGTATCGGTTAGCCATGAGACGATATGGGATGTTTTGGAGAAGGAACTTATTTTTATACAGATGGCTTCAGTTTTTTCGATCATTTTTTAAATAGGCTATAGCAGTTTAGGCTGTAGGCTGTAGGGAAGGGCTTGACAAATGTGGATGCGAATGGACTTATATTGATGTTTATGTGCAGGGCATTTTGGTAATTCGTCATTTTCTTATGCTATTATTTTTATTAGTAATATTGTTACACCGAAGTAGATGAGTAGTGCGGATATATCATTGAGGATGGAGATGAATGGACCGGATGCTACTGCGGGATCGATATCGAGTTTATTAAGGAGTATTGGTATAAATGCACCAAATACTGCGGCAAATGTCATGGCAAGAAATAGGGCGATTCCCACGGTTATGGCTAGATAGACTGGTGGCAGACTGAGGTTGTGTTCGCCGCCAGTTAGAATTACTGTTAGCACCCAGCCGGCGATAACGAGTCCGCAGATGATTCCCATGACGGCACCGGTAGTGATCTCTCTTAATAGGAGTTTTCCGATTTTTCTGTCGTGCGACACACCGAGGGCAATACTTCTGACTGCTAATGTTGATGCTTGAATTCCTGTGTTTCCGCCCATGGCAAGGACAACGGGTACAAATGCTGCAAGGATTAGCATGTCCGCTAGGTGTGCATGGAAGATTCTTAGGATGATACTGGTTATGAATCCACCGATGAGGGTTATGAATAGCCATGGTAGTCTGATGGAGGAACTTTTTAGTATGGAAATATCTTCTAGTTCTTCATCATCTGAACCAGCGAGGCGGAGAATATCTTCTGATGCTTCTTCTTCTATAACTGTAATAATATCGTCGGTAGTGATGCGTCCTAAGAGTATACCTTGGTTGTCCAGAACTGGAATGACATTTAGGTTGTACTGTTGAGCTAGTTGAGCAACGTCTTCCTGGTCCATATCGTCTGTTGCGTAGCAGAACTGATGGTGAGTCATGGTTGTTAGAGGTTTTTGGCGGTCTTTTTCGCGCAGTAGCTCCCAGATGTTGACGTAGCCTAGCATTTTACCTGCATTATCAATGATATTAGCGTAGTGGAAGTTTTCTTCGGTATCTAGATATGCGATGGTTTCTATAGCTTCTGCAACGGTCTGGTTTTCTCGCATAGTGACAATGTCGGTTGTCATAATACCACCAGCAGTATCTTCGTCGTATTCGAGGAGTTTTCTGACATCCTCAGATTCTTCATCTTCCATTAGATCAAGAACGTGCTCGGAACGTTCGTCGGTGAGGTCTCCCAATACGTCGGCAGCATCATCTGGCGCCATGTCGGATACGATATCGGATAGTTCGGAGTCGGTTAATGCTTCGGTGACGTCGGATTCTGATGAGTCGTGCAGTTCGGCAAGCACGTCAGGTTTGATATCGTCACTTAGTAGAGAGAAGAGGTTTTCACGAGCATTTGATGGTGCGCTATCTATGATATCTGCGATATCTGCGGGGTGTAATGCTGTGAGTAGTGGTTTTAGCTGTAGCCATTCTTCATGTTGAATAAGCTCTTCTATTCGATCTCTGTTATCGTTGTTATGTATTGAGTCGTGTTCAAATGGCATTGTAAGATCTCTTTTGTTTGAGGCGAGTACCTAATTAGAATAAAGTATCAAGGATTCTATCTTTATTGATCTCTTTTAGCCAGCTTAATTCTCGGCGGCGCATTCTTTTCCTGCCATGCTCGTCGTGATCATCTTCGCCCCAAAGGTGGTCGCAACCGTGAGCAGTATATAGTGCAAATTCTTTTTGTTTAGTCCAGCGTTTGCCGATACGATCTGATGTTTCCACTGCACGTTGGATATTTACAATGATTTCTGCGGTTGATTTATCGGACATGTGTGGCATCGGCTCGTAACTTACACTTATGACGTCTGTGGCATTGGTGCGCCCGAAAACCTCGGTATTAATTTGAGATATACCCGTGTCGTCGGTAATAATAAGTAGTAGTTCGCCCCACGATTGGTTACGATCAAGCTTCTGTACTTTTGTCATGAGACGCTGTATCAGTGTTATTATTGCCGGTCGGTTGATTTTTATATTTTTTTGTTGGTTGTTTATTTTGATCTTCATTTTTAGGGTATGGCACGCGGCCATGTAGCATGTTGGTTAATGTGAATGTGAAAGAGCGTTTTATGGCAACTAGTTCACCGAAGGTAAGGCCACTAAAATCTAGTTGTCCGTCATCCATCCGTGCTTGTGTGAGCTCATTAATTAGCCCTTCGATATGGCTTGGTTGAGTTTTTTCGATGGTGCGTGATGCGGCTTCTACGGCATCGGCAATGCAGATGATAGCAGATTCCCGTGATGATGGTTTGGGGCCTGGATATCTGAAAGATGAATCTTCAATCTTGGTGATAGGAGTATTTTCTATTCCAAGATCTAGTTCTTGTTGTGTTTGTGCTTTATGGTGGAAAAATGCCATGACGCTTGTTCCGTGATGCTCACATATAATTTTACTGATAGAGCTGGGCAGTTTATGAAGCATTGCTAGACTGAGTCCTTCTTTCACATGCGCGGATATGACAAGGGTGCTCATGCTGGGTGGTATATTGTCATGTGGGTTTGGTTGCATCTGTATGTTTTCGGTGAAAAAGTTAGGTTTTACGATTTTGCCGATATCATGGAAGTATGATGCTACTCTTGCTAGGAGAGAGTTCGCACCAATTTCATCAGCCGCCGCTTGTGCTAGGTTTGCAACTATGAGGCTATGGTGATATGTGCCTGGGGCTTCTAGTGCTAGGCGTTGTAGTAGTGGGTGACCAAGATCGGATAGTTCCAGTAAGGTGATGTCGGATGAGACATCAAAAGATTTTTCGAACATATGCAGTATCAGAATTGATATAATTGCAGATATAACACCACTTAGAATAGATGCACCTGCCATATTGGATACCGTGAGTGCATCTATCATTGGGTTGCTGAGAGCAGTTGTACCAAAGACACAGGCTACTTGGCAGAGGCCGATGGTTATGCTTATCCTGACAACTTTTGATCGTGATCGCACGCGCCATATTATTCGAGCCGCTACGGTAGTGGCAATAATTCCAGTTATAAGTATTGGTAGGCTATGCCCTGCAATTAGGCATATAACGAATGCGGTCCATGTACCTGTGGCAATTGCGACTTTGCCATTGATTAAAATTGTAGTGAGTATAGGCGCCATTGCGACAGGAAGCAGGAATTGTGAGATCTCTAGCGGGATTATTCCTGTTGAGGAGCATAGGTAGTATATCAGCTTGCTACTTATAATTGATAGTATGGAGATTGTCGCTAGCATGAGGATATTTTTATTACGCTTGATAAGATCAGGTTCTACTATTTTCAGGAACAAGCCAGTAGCGAGTAGTGTGATTAGTAGAAATATACCTTCTCCAGCAAGGTGTAGAGCAAAGGTTAATCCTTTGGTTGCTGATAGGATTGCTTCTGCATTGACAATAAAAAGTGTTGTGAGCCATAGCAGTAGCACGATCAAGATGCTTACACCGGGGTTTTCAGGAACAGGTGTACGCAGGACATTAACCTTTTGGGCTTGTCGCTCTCTGGATTTAGTCTTCTTGGTTCTCGATTTTGATACTAGTTGTTGATTCATGGTGAAAGGGTAGGAAAGATTATGGATGGTGTCGAGGATGTAATTGTGAACAAAAATGAGCCTGTTGCTGGGTTGAAAAGATTTCTGTCCACAGATTAAAAGGATTAAGGTGGATTTAAAAAAAGAAGACTAAGGTTTTGACGGGATTCACGGGATGCGGTGCGCTCTGAAAAGGTCTGCCCATGAATTTCTCGAATTAACACGAATGAAAACTTTGCTACGGTGATGGCGTTTATTTGCTTATTTCGCTTTGCTCAACAATCAAATGCACGCCATACAGGCATTCTGAAGGAAAGAAGAAAGGTTTTGACCATGAAGACAAGAAGGACATGAAGAAACTTTGCTTTCGAATTATTTTTTACTGAGGAGGTTCTTGCAAAACTAATTCTGAAGTAGAGATGTAAGAATGATTAAAGGCAGTGTAGTGTTGCCTGTCTCAGGCAATAGCGACGGGCGTAGCCCTAGGTGTGGTTAAAGGCGAGCTTCCCTGCGGGAAGGATTGGCTAGGGACAGCCAACGCTACACAAAAGCAGTATAAATGAATAGTTTTGCAAGAGGCTCTGAGGACTGTTGACTATTTTTATAAATGCTCTTTTCTAGGTTCTGGCTTGACTATGTGCGTCAGTAGTCTGATACTTCGGGAGGTAAAATAAGGCGATTTTCAAGGTTGTTTGGGACTATTATGGCTACTTCAGTATATCTTATATCTGGTGATGATGAGTATTTTGTTGCGCGCGAGGCGACAAAAATAGTTCATTCGTTGGTTCCGGAGGGTGACAGGGATTTAGGGCTGGATATTATCGATGGTGCGGTTGGCTTGGTTGATGATGCGAGGCGTGCTACAGAATCTTGTGTGGCCGCACTTTTAACTTTAGGTATGTTTGGCGGTACAAAGCTTGTATGGTTTAAGGATGTAAGTTTCCTTGTTGATAATAAGGTCGGAAAATCAGAGACGGTAAAGTCTGCTGTAAATAAACTTGCTGCTGTAATAAAGCAGGGGTTGCCTGAAGGTATTACGCTTGTGATATCAACGCCGAAAGCTGATAAGCGGTATGCATTTTATAAGGCATGCAAAGCGGCTGGAGAGTTGCAAGAGTTTTCCATGCCAGATAAGGCCTATCAAGTTGAGAAGTATGTTGAAGAAAAGGTTAAATCTTTTGCGAAAGAGCGTGGTATAAGTTTCCCGGAGTCAGTTAAGCAGGAGTTTCTTGCCAAGGTTGGTAGTGATACTCGGCAGATGGTATGTGAGCTTGATAAACTTACGACGTATATGGGGGATAGGAAAGATGTAACTCTGGACGATGTGAAGAGTATAGTTTCCTCATCAAAGAGTTCGTTGGCATGGGATCTTGCTGATGCTTTTGGAAAACATGACCTTTCATTATCGTTATCTATTCTGCGTCAGCTCTTATTTCAGAAAGAATCTCCTTTAGGTTTGGTTATGGCTCTAGAGGGTAGGATTCGCGATCTTATGATATATAAGGAGGGTATTAGTCGCGGTTGGGTGAAGAAGTCTTATAATAAGGCGTCGTGGGGTGATGTGCCTCCTGTGGTTGATCAGATGTTTTCTGAGGAGTATGAGCGAGATCCAAGAAAGATACATCCATTTAGAGTTGGTATTTTTGTGGCGCAGGCGGAGAGGTTCTCGAGAGCGGAACTGACGCGGTGTCACGAGTTGGCGATGGAGGCTCATGAAGCTTTAGTGTCTAGTACTCTTACACAGCCGATGACGTTGGAGTTGATGTTAATCAAAATGTTATCGCTCCGGCATATACCACGTACTTAACTTGAGCTGCTTCGTTTCACTCACCAGCTAGGTTTGCGCACGTGATATATTCCTTCGCTTATTGTGCGGCTATGG
>DAOVUR010000283.1 GCA_030632465.1 bacterium
CCCAAAAAAAGTCAACATTCAACATTCAACATCCAAGTAAAAATAAAAAACAGCACTCAACCATTCCCGGCCTACAGCATGCGAAAAGGTAGCGCGATCTCTCCGAGAGAGCAAAGCGAGCGTAGCGACGCGACGCGCACTCAACCGTTCCTGCCCTACAGCCTAATACGACTTCGCAAATAAAACTCTACCACTACTTTCCGCACCACAGACAACACAGCTACCCATCCCACTCTCTGCACGATCAAACGGAATACAACGAATTGTAACTGATAAATCTTTATTAATCTTATTCTCACAATCTTCACTATCACACCAATGCGCCATCGCAAAGCCACCATGAATCTCAGGCTTTTTTCTGCTCTTAGGTGTATAGAACGCCTTAAACGCATCATAGTCATCAATTTCACAACTATTTTCAGCTCTAAACGCTAATGCCCGCTCAAATAGTTTATCTTGGATATCATCAAGAATAGAAACTACATCATTACAAAACTCACCCTTATCCATACTGAATTTTTCACGTGTTGATAAATCACGACGTCCCACAAAGACCCCATTATTGGCAATATCTTTAGGCCCAACCTCAACCCTAAGCGGTATCCCCTTCTTAACCCAGTTCCACCCTTTTTCACCAGCATTAATATCACGCTTATCCAGCACCACATCCAATGCACGACCATGATAACTATTCTTACGTAACTCAACAACAAGCTCTTCGCAGTATGCCATCACGTCCGCCTCTTCCTCTTCATTTCTGATAATCGGAAGAACCACAACATGACTTGATGCCACACGTGGCGGCATCACCATGCCATCATCGTCTGCATGTGTCATAATCATTGCGCCAATCAGACGTGTCGACACACCCCATGATGTTGTCCAAGCATACTCTTGCTCACCCGATCTACTCTGAAACATAATCCCCGAAGATTTAGCAAAGTTCTGTCCCAAGAAATGACTTGTTCCTGCCTGTAACGCCTTCTTATCCTGCATCATCGCCTCAATACATAATGTATTAACTGCTCCAGGGAATCGTTCACCAGCAGTCTTCTCACCTGTAATGACTGGCATCGCCATATACTCTTCGGAAAACTTCTTATAAACCTCAAGCATCTTTACCGTTTCGTCCCACGCCTCATCCTTAGTCTCATGCGCTGTATGCCCTTCCTGCCACAGAAATTCAGCAGTACGTAAAAAGAGCCTCGTCCGCACCTCCCAGCGCACAACATTTGCCCACGGATAAAACATAATTGGCAGATCCCTATAGCTCTGAACCCAGCGTGCATAAGATGCACCAATAATAGTTTCAGAAGTAGGACGCACAACCAAAGGCTCTTCAAGCTTACCAGCAGGCACAAGCCCACCTTCTGGCCCCGGCACAAGGCGATGATGCGTAACAACCGCACATTCCTTGGCAAACCCATCAACATGCTCAGCCTCTTTTTCAAGATAACTTAACGGAATAAATAGCGGGAAATATGCATTCACATGCCCAGTCTCCTTAAACATGGAATCCAGAACAGTCTTAATGTTTTCCCATAACGCATAGCCCCACGGCTTGATCACCATACAGCCACGCACATCACTATTTTCTGCCATATCAGAAGCTTTGATAACTTGCTGATACCATTCTGGATAATCCATTTCACGAGTTGGAGTAATCGCTGTCTTTGCTTTCTTTGCCACAATATCACCTCTTTAACGTAAGTTATTTTTTATAAAATTGAAAAGTCATGCTATATCACGACCGGCTCTTAAACAAGAAAAATTAGTCCTCAGCTTGTACTATCCTGTAAATTTTAAAAGAATCGACAAAAGAGCTTGAAGCCATAGCGTTAGTTTTGTACTGTTCGCCTTCTTGATTCGCTGCTCGGGTGGCGGAATTGGCAGACGCGCTAGGTTGAGGGCCTAGTGATTGTTATGATCATGCGGGTTCAAGTCCCGCCCCGAGCACCAGCCTTCGCTCGAAGCAAAGCGAAGAGGGAAGGCTGTCCGCCGTAGTCATACCGAGTTTCACGAGGTATGCGAAGGAGGACTTGTTTTAACCGCTTCGAGACTACGGCTGGCACGCCCATGAAAAACTTCTATTATGTTTATATCTTGATTTCTGAAGAATATCCAAAACAGAAATATATCGGTTTTACAACTAACCTTAAAGAGCGGCTGAAAAAGCATAATTCCGGAGGTTGTACTCATACTTCTAAGTTTAAACCATGGCATATTGAAACTGCTATCGCATTTAGATCAAAAGAAAAAGCCATTACCTTTGAGATGTACCTCAAAAGTGGATCAGGGAGAGAATTTACACGGCGTCATTTTTAGCCCTTCGCTCGAAGC
>DAOVUR010000265.1 GCA_030632465.1 bacterium
AAATCATTTTGTCATATTTTGATATTTCAAGATATCTATCCAGCGCATCCTGCCAGCTCGGCATATCATCACCAGTCCACTCCTTATATCTACCTTTAGTTAAGACTGAGTTTTTCGGCCTTTTTGCTGGCGCCGGAAACTCCGTACTAGGCACCGCTTCTATTAACGTACTAGGTTTTGTCCGCTCTGCAATTGCACAGGCAAATTCATGCCAAGAACATGCACCCTCAGAAGATACATTAACAGTACCATAATGAGCAACATGTAATAACCGAATTATTGCTTTTGCTAAATCTTGTGTAAAGGTAGGACACGACACTTGATCGTTAACGACCTTTAATGGCTGCCCTTTTTCCATTCTACCACTAACTGTCTTCACAAAATTCTTACCATTAACGCCAAATAACGATTGAGTACGTATAATAATATGTTTTTCACATATATCACGTACCGCATCTTCTCCTGCCAATTTACTTCTACCATAAGCATTAACAGGATTTGTTATATCAGTTTCACTGTATGCACTCTCTTTGGTTCCATCAAATACGTAATCCGTACTTATATGCACCATCGGAACATCCCGTTTACGGCAAAACTCCGCTATTCGGGCTGGAACTTGTGCATTAACCGCCATTGCCGCATCAAAATCACTCTCCGCGCCATCAACATCTGTATATGCAGCACAGTTAACAACCCAATCGCAACCTGGCAAGGAATCCATATTCAGCTCAGAATCGCTCAGATCATATTCAGGCAGATCATAGCCAAACACAGAAATATCCTGATCACTGCATATTTTGCATAGATCACTCCCCAACATCCCCTTTGTACCAAAAATCATAATTTTCATATCGTCTCTGTTATACAATGCGATATATATTATGTCGAGCAGTCTTTACAGCTTGCATTAAGATGCCACTTTAGCTACCTTAGATCGCAGAAATTGTTAATTCGTGTTTTCCTGTAGAAAGCAGTTTGAATTACTTGTTAAAGTTAAGAATAAAAAGGAGATAGTATGTCCACAATTGTAGATGTTTATGCCAGAGAAATTATCGATTCCAGAGGTAACCCAACCGTTGAAGCTGAAGTATTCCTAGAATGTGGAATCATCGGTAGAGCCGCAGTTCCATCTGGTGCATCAACTGGCGAAAACGAAGCCGTTGAACTGAGAGATGGCGATGAAAAACGCTATTTAGGTAGAGGCGTATTACAGGCTGTAAAGAATGTGAACGAAGATATTGCTGATGCCGTTATCGGACTAGATGCAATGGAACAAGTAGAACTTGATAATACAATGATCGAACTTGATGGCACAGAAACCAAGAAGAATCTTGGCGCAAATGCTATGCTAGCCGTTTCATTGGCAGCAGCACAGGCAGCAGCACAATATGCAGAACTGCCACTATACCGCTATATCGGTGGTGCAAATGCAAAAACTCTGCCTGTTCCAATGATGAACATCATCAATGGCGGATCGCACTCTGATGCACCTATTGCATTCCAGGAATTCATGATTCGTCCAGTTGGCGCTCCAAACTTCCGTGAAGGTCTACGTATGGGTGCTGAAGTATTCCATAGCCTTAAAGCAGTTCTGAAAGAACGCGGTTTAAGCATTGCTGTTGGTGATGAAGGTGGTTTCGCACCGACTCTAAATGGCACTGAAGATGCACTTGAATCTATCATCAAAGCTATCGAACTAGCTGGCTACAAAGCTGGACGCAAAGAAGATGGTGGTGATGTTTCAATCGCTCTTGACTGCGCAGCTTCTGAATTCTACGCTGATGGTATTTATGACTACAGCAAGTTCGAAGGCGATACAGGCAGCAAACGCAACCGTGAAGAACAGGTAGCATTTCTAGCTGAACTTGTAGAGAAATACCCAATCGACTCCGTTGAAGACGGTTGCGACGAAGGTGACTGGGAAGGATGGAATCTCCTTACAGAGAAGCTTAACGACAAATGTCAACTAGTTGGTGATGATCTACTTGTTACTAACGTCAAATTCCTTAAACGTGCAATTGACGAAAAAAGCTGTAACTCTATCCTGATCAAGGTAAACCAGATCGGTACATTAACAGAAACATTAAATGCTATCGAGATGGCACACAAAGCTGGATTCACTGCTGTTGTAAGTCATCGTTCAGGTGAAACTGAAGATACATCCATTGCTGATATCTCTGTAGCTGTTAATGCTGGACAGATCAAGACTGGTTCACTTTCAAGAACTGATCGTATCTGTAAGTATAACCAGTTGCTCAGAATCGAAGAGATGCTTGGTGAGCAAGCAATCTACGGCGTATAATATGCAATAGATAATAGACCATCTTGCCATACTGCATCTATAGCTTATGGCAAGATGGATATTACTAATTAATAAGATTTTAAAAAACTTAGAAATCAGACGTTTTTTTACTGAAGGCTGAAAACTGATATCACGCCGTAAGAATGGCGGTAGAAGGACTTATTAATGAATAGCTGGTTAAAAGTTTACAAATGGGCCATAGGGGTATTGGTTATTATTACCATAGCAGGCCTAGCCGTTCTATTTTTACCGAAAATTCGTAATATCAGAGAGTTACAGCGTCGCAAAAGTGCATTAGAAACAGAAAATAAAAATATTGAGCAACAGACAAAGCAGTTACGCTTAAAA
>DAOVUR010000253.1 GCA_030632465.1 bacterium
CAGGCAGTATACTCCGAAGTACCAGAAGTGACCTTTACGAATTAAGCGTAACAGGATTCCTATTGCAGCTAGGCCAACTAGGCAAGAGACTATCATTCCGGCTACAAGTGTTGCTGGCTTGCAGCCTAAGTCACCTTGAAAGATCTCAGGTAGCTTTAAGATTACTGCTCCGGCAAGTGCAGGTATCGCCATGAAGAACGAAAACTCTGCGGCTTTATCGGCCGGGATTTTCAGGTGTCTGGCAACAACGATGGTCGAACCTGACCTGCTTATGCCTGGAAACAGTGCAAATGCTTGCGCAATACCGATCAGGATGGCGTGTAGCGGCCCGACCTTGGTCGTGCTATTGGATTTGCTTAGAAGCGTGCTCAGCATGATTATGCCGGTTATACATAGAAACCCTGAGACTAGCCTTGGATTCTCGGAGAAATGTTCGATCTGATCTCCTGCAAGTATATAAAGTACAATTGCTGGAACTGATGCTAGGATGATCATGGTGATATAGAGAAGAGTAGGGCGATCACCCTTTAGGCTACAGCTGATCATTTCGGTAATTCTTTTTCGGTAATATATTAGGATGGTAAAAAGAGTTCCTGCATGTAGTACAACTTCGAGTGCTACGCCTGGCGGGTTGAAGTTAAGAAAATGTTCGGCCAAGGCGAGGTGTCCAGAACTACTAATGGGCAGAAATTCTGTTAATCCTTGTATGATGGCGAGAATAATAACTTTTATAAAGCTCAAAACTATTTCCTGATTAATGATTAGTCGATCTTTTCAGGGGGAGGATGTTTTGAAAATGGCGGGAGCGACGGGACTCGAACCCGCAACAACCAGATCGACAGTCTGGGACTCTAACCAAATTGAGCTACGCCCCCACAATCAAAACGCATGCATAATTATATATGCGCGGGGAAACTGCAAGCGAAAAGTTTTTCTTTTTAATTTTTTTCTCAAATGGCATTAAAAAGAGAGGTTAGGTTGTGTAAGAAAATCTTAATTTATGTGTGTTGTTTGTTTTAGTTTTCTAGCAATGTCACGGGCAAGTCCAGTGGTGGCCTGAATCGTAAGTCTGTAGGATGATTCTACATTATCTTCAGTTTAGGGAGGTCTTGGATATCAATAGCACCTACAAGTCGCTGATTATTGTCCACGACTAATAGATCATCGATATTATGTTTCTCGAAAATAGATAAGACTTCGGCTGCTAATTGATCTTCGGTCACGGTGATAGGTGATTCGGTCATGACATCTTTAACGCTAGCATCTAAAACTGCTGAATCTTCTGCAAGATGCCGGCGTAGGTCACCATCAGTGAAGATAGCGATTAGTCGTTGTTCCTCGTCCACCACAGCTGCTGAGCCTGATCTTGCTTTAGTCATAGATAGTAATGCGTCTTTTACTGAGTCGTTTGGCTTGATAGTTGGTACGCGGTCATCTTTACGCATGATGTCACATACGCGTAGTAGCAGTGAACGCCCAATAGCGCCGCCTGGATGCAGTTTGGCGTAATCTTCCTTGTCAAACCCCTTGGCTTCCAGTAGAACGAGAGCTAGTGCATCACC
The DNA here is from genome assembly GCA_030632465.1 of bacterium. Taxonomy (GTDB): domain Bacteria; phylum Verrucomicrobiota; class Kiritimatiellia; order UBA8416; family CAMZLY01; genus CAMZLY01. Next base: position 1,563 of record DAOVUR010000253.1, read on the forward strand.
TATAGCCATAGTGGCAGTTGTGCTTGTGGTGGGCGCCATATTGAATGGACATGCCTCTTTGTCTACAGTGACAGATATGATTTCGTCACTATTTTTTGCCAGTATACTATCGGGTGCACCTGTTATGGCTACAATCTTTACGCCCATACGTTTTACCAGTGGTATTAACTTAATGATCTCGTCAGACTCTCCCGAATAGCTTATTGCTAGTAGAATGTCACCACTGCTGATGATGCCGAGATCGCCATGCATGGCTTGAGTAGGGTTTAGCACAACGCTGGTTGATCCAGTGCTAGCCAGAGTTGCGGAGATTTTTTCGCCAATCAGAAGGTTTTTCCCTACGCCTGTAACGACTATTTTGCCGTTATTCTCAAGAGTTTTCAGAATTGTTGTCACGGCCTTTTCAAAATCGCCATTAAGTTCATCTTTAACTTTTTCTAGGCCCTGAATTTCTATATCTAATATTTCTCGGGTACGTTGTAGATAGTTCAAAGTTTTCTCCATGTTATTATACATCATAATAGGCCATAGCGATTCAGGCTATAGGCTGTGGTAAAGTTATTAAATGACGATAGATTATAGTTGCGGTTTTAGCAATTGTTTTATGTATGAAAATATTGCAATGTTTTATCTGCTTTCCTATAGTCTGGGTATGAAATTTAGATTCGTAATATTGGTAGTTATGTTAATGGTTCGTCTCTCTTATGCGTTGGGACCACATGAACTACTGTTACTTGTAAACTCAAACTCTACTGAGTCGGTTGAGGTTGCTGCACGATTTGCTGAGCTGCGTGGTGTACCGGCTATTAATATTGTTCAATTAAATATTCCTGAAGCGTTGCTTGATGTGAAGCGCGGTATATCCACTAATGAATTCACAAAGTATATCTGGGCACCTGCCAATACAGCATTAGCAGAACGAGGAATAGGTGATCATGTTCTTGCTTGGATATATTCGACAGATTTCCCGGTGATGATTACATCTAAGCCTCGAACATCTATTCAGGGGCTAACTTTTCTGAGGAATCTGTTGCCTGAGCATGATGTGATTAATAAAGGTCTTTATGTCTCAAATATTTTTGCTGGGCCAGTTAATACTAATGCGCCTGTTCATTTTACTGAGACTTTTGATGTTGCTAAGCAGATGTGGGGTGATGAGATGCCGATCCCGAGCATGATGCTTGGTTATACGGGGAAACTTGGTAATAGCGTTGATGAGGTTAAGGGTTGTATTGAACGTGGTGTGGAGGCTGATTCCACTTTTCCTGAAGGAACAGTATGGTTTGTTGATACACCGGGCGTGCGGTCGAAGGCGCGACGTTGGCAGTTTGCTGCTGTTAAGGATGATCTTGCTAAACTGAATGTGCGTGCAGAGATCACAAAGAGTTTTCCTGTAGGAGCAAGCA
>DAOVUR010000168.1 GCA_030632465.1 bacterium
ACCTAACGAAGCACTCGACAAGCCAGAAGAGTTCGAGGGCGGCGATTTGCTGTTCTAGAAACAGGATTCAGTAGTCAGGATGCAGAATTCAGTCTACAGCTTTAAAGCATGTAGTTAAGTAGGAAAAGATTCTACATTTCACTTTTCTTTGCTGGCGAGTTGTCCGCAGGCGGCAGATATATCGCTGCCGCGGCTGTGGCGTATAATGGTAAGATGGCCGGCTTTACATAAGATATCCATGAACTTGCTTGCAACTTCTGGGGTGGATTGTTGATAGGGCAGAGCTGGATGTTCATTATATGGGATAAGGTTGATCTTGCAGTTGAATCCTTCTAATGCTTCTGCCAGTTTTGTGGCATCTGCTTCTGAGTCGTTGATTCCTTTAAAAAGAATATACTCTATCAATATCTGCCGTTGCTGATTGGCTGAGAGTTCGCTGCAGCAGGATAGTAGATCTTGTAGTGGGTATTTCTTGTTTATGGGCATAATCTCGGTACGTGTTTCTTCGTCTACGGCATGTAGTGATATGGCTATATTTACTCCGCTTATCTTTGCAAGTTCCATTATTTTGGGTGTTATGCCGCAGGTAGAGACTGTTATCTTACGGTCTGAAAATCCTAGCCCTTTTTCATCTTGCAGGATATTTATTGCTTTGAGTGTATTGTCATAATTGGCAAGTGGTTCGCCCATCCCCATGAAGACAATGTTGTTGATATAATTATTCTTGTTAGATTTCAGCTCGTTAGCAATAAAGAGCACTTGCCCAACAATTTCTGACGGCTGTAAGTTGCGTTTGAATCCCATCGTGGAGGTTAGACAGAATTTGCAGCCCATTGCGCAGCCAGATTGTGATGATATGCAGAGCGTGTTACGACCGTTGCTTGGGATCAGCACGCTTTCAATGATATTGCCATCGGTAAGTATAAATGCGTATTTGGTGGTGCCGTCTCTTGACATTTCTTTCTGCTGTAGCTTCATCTCTCCGATAAACGAGACCTCATTAAGTTTGGCGAGGAATTTCTTGGAGATATTGTGCATTTGGCAAAATGAGTTAGGTAGTGGCCTGTATAGACGTGAGAATAGTTGTTGCGCTCTGGATATTGGTTCGTCCAGCTTGACGGCAAGTTCTTCTAGTTCCGGTAAAGTGAGATCTCTAAGATTTTTTAAGTCAGACATAATGTTTCTTATTATTATATGTAATGTAGCAAAATGGAATCAAAAAAATGAGATACGGATTATTTAGTAAAGGTCTTGAAATAGCTGGGTATAATAAGTAATATAAAAAAATATTTTTCGGAGTTTAGTGTCGACGTTACTATTAAATATGAAAAAGAAAATTAGCTATATTAAGTTTGTGAAAATGTGGGGGCTTATTTTGTTGCTCTCACTGGGAATAAGTATCATTTCAATTGATGTTATTCGTACCTATCAGGAGTTTAATATTCGTGCAGAGAAGATGCGCACTGATTATATTGAGCAACAGAAGCAGGTGATCAGGCGAGAGGCTGGCAATCTACTTGAAGATATTACAAGGAGTAGACGTCGGCAGATTCGGTTATACAAAGCTGAGGTCAAGACTAGAGTCCTTGAAGTATATAGTATCGCTCAGAATATTTATCATGAACATAAGGGCGGTAAAACTGATGCGGAGATCAAGAAGCTAATAGCAGATGCCGTCTTGGATATTATAAGTGAGGATGAAAATGTCACTTATTTTATGGTCACCTTAGATGGTACGGAGTTAGTGCCTGTGTATAATCCGGATGTTGATGGTGCTAATGTACTTGAGTATCAGGATGTGGCTGGAAAATATGTCATCAAGGATATGATTTCAATTGTCAAGGAGTCAGGTGACGGTTTTTATGAGTCGCAGGGGGGCAAGCCGGGTGAGAGCAAAAGTGATTTTAAGAAGATATCTTCTGTTAAGCTGTTTGAGCCATATGGCTGGATGATAGGGGCCGATTTTTATCTGTATGATATTGAGGAATATCTTAAAGAGCTATTTATTGAGCAGGTGAATGACACTCATTATGGACAGAATGGTTACTTCTTCTCGCATAACTGGCAAGGTATAACACTTGCGCATGGTTCGCAGCCTGAGCTTGCTGGCGCCGATATGTGGGAGGCTCAAGGTGGTCATGGAATAAAACTTGTACAGAAGCTTATAACAGTTTCTCAATCTAAGACTGGTGGGTATGTAAAGTATTGGTGGCGGAAGCCTGATACGCAGGAGGACCGACCTAAGATTACTTTTGCAGTCGGCATACGGGACTGGCAGTGTTATCTTGCGACAGGTGTGTACCTGGACGATATTGATCCTGTAATTGCTGATCAACAGGCGCTCCTAGTTGAGCATATAAAAGAAAAGCTCATTCTTTTTATTACGTTTGTAACGATAACAATTATCCTTTTTCTTATCTTCTTTAATCGTGTTAACGCAAAGCTAGAGAAGGATCTTAGTCAGTTTATTACGTTCTTTAAGAGTGCAGCAAAAGCCAATAAAGAGATCGATAATAGATTTATTAGATTTGCAGAGTTTGATCAGATGGCAAATAGTGCAAATGAGATGTTGCGTGATAAAATATATGCAGAAAAGATGTTGGAAGATGAGAAGGAACAGCTTGCTGTAACTTTACGTTCTATTGGTGATGGTGTTATTACAACTGACACTGAAGGGCGTGTGGAGTTGATGAATACTGTAGCTGAGGAGTTGACTGGATGGCGTAATAAGGATGCCAAGGGTAAGATGTTGGCGGAAGTGTTTAGGATTATAGATGAGGAAACGCGGGGAATTGTTGATAATCCTGTTAGTCAAGTGCTTGAACTAGGGTCCACTGTAGATATTAAGCAGCATACTGTTCTGGTATCTAAATCTGGTGCTGAGTGTGATATTGCTGATAGCGCAGCACCTATTAGGGGGAGTGATAGTAGTATTCATGGTGTAGTTTTGGTTTTTCGTGATGTAACGGAGCAGAAGAAAGCTGAGAACTTGCTCTTTAATGCAAAGAAACTGGAGTCTATTGGTATATTGGCTGGTGGTATTGCGCATGATTTTAATAATGTGCTCACAGGTATCTTTGGGAATATTGAACTTGCGAAACGTGAGTTGTCGGAAGATCATGAAGCTCATGCTTATGTTGAAACTGCCGAGCTAGCATTAGAGCGAGCTACTAACTTGACGAAGCAGCTTTTGACATTTGCGAAAGGCGGTGACCCTGTATTGGCTGCAGTAAGCCTGCGGGAAGTTATTAGCGCATCTGTAAAGTTTAATATGAGCGGAAGCAATGTGAAGGTCTGTCTTAATCTGCCAGATGATTTGTGGCAGATAAAAGCTGACAAAGGTCAGCTGAATCAGGTGATTGCTAATCTCTCTATTAATGCCAAACAGGCCATGCGTGATGGTGGTTCATTATATATTGAGGCAGAAAATATTAAAGATATTGATGATAGTTCTGTGTCTCAACTGGCTGGTGACTTCGTTAAAATTGTTATACGTGATGAAGGGTGTGGTATTTCGGCAAAGGATACGGAAAGAATTTTTGATCCCTATTTTAGTACTAAGCAGACGGGAAATGGTATTGGCTTGGCTACAGTACGCAGTATTGTTATGAGGCACCATGGGCATATCAGTGTGGAGTCTGTAATTAATGTTGGTACAACATTTACAATCTTTTGGCCTGTCGAAGAGTTGGAAGAACAAGAATCTAGCATAACCAAAATTACTGTTAACGACAGCTCTGAATCTATACTGGGTCATGTTTTGATTATGGATGATGAAGAGTTGATACAGAAAATATCCGCAGCTATGCTAAAAGGATGCGGCTACACATCTGATGTGGCTGTTGATGGAGTCGAGGCGTTAAAGAAATATAAAATTGCCAAAGAGGCTGGGGCTCCTTTTGATATTGTTATTATGGACTTAACTATTCCGGGCGGTATGGGTGGTAAGATCGCGATAGATGAGTTTTTAGCCGTTGATCCTGGTGTGAAGGTGATTGTTTCTAGTGGCTATTCTGTTGATCCTGTAATGGCTAATTATGGCGATTACGGCTTTAAAGGTAGACTTGTGAAACCGTTTAAAATAAAAGATATGGCTCGTGAACTTGCGCATGTCATGAAGATGGGGTGAGGTGAACGATGAACGATGAAAACGGTGCGCTCTGGAAAGAGGGATGACAGAATGATTTGGTGACAAAATGATTTTCTGCTCTACGGTGCGGTGCGCTCTGGGAGGATTCTGACTGACAATAACTGTTCACTATTCATTATTCACTATTCACTGCCTTTACCGGTGCGCTCTGGGAAGGTGGCTACTTTATCTCATCAACGAAGAATAGCGGATCTTGTTGTAGTTTTATTAGGATCGCTTCCTTTAGCGCTTTGGCATTAAAAACTGTTGTGTCTGCTTCTAGTACTTTGCCTTGTGTTGTGAATGAGTCGCTGTTCGTTAATTCTAATACGCGTTCATAGCGCTGTTCATATTTATTGATAAAGCCATACATTCTATATTCTTGTTTATGTGATGTTCCGCTATGGTCAACGAAGGTGAATAGTTCTTTTTTCCCATTACGATACGGTACTCTGGCAATCTCTTCTATTGCGTGCATTGTGGTGTTTGGTTTGAGGCCGCAGCCGAGCATGATAATTTTTGCATTATCAAGATCGGTAATTTTGTGGAATGGGGAATGTTGACCGCACGGAGTATTGTCTAATGTTGCATCGCGTAATAGTTCGTGCGCCATCTTGCC
>DAOVUR010000278.1 GCA_030632465.1 bacterium
ATGTCATTAAATGGCACAGAGATCTGGCTTGTATTCACCTCAGATGCTGGCTACGACGTGCAACCACAACCATGGTACTCAACCAATCTCTTAAACTCAAACGACTGGTTCGAAGCCACTATTCTTGAAACAACAGGCTCAGACAACACAAACCATCAAAAAGTAGAGCCACTAGGTACTCTTGTGGTTTTCTATAAAGTATTAGGAACTAGCCAATAAAGCATGATGGGGATGACAGCGCCGTAACTACCTATCTCCGAGCTTACTATTACCCATAAGTATGTTTTGATCTAATTTTTTGATTCCAGTTTAAATATGGCTATATTGATTTTGAGCATTTCTTCGTTTAACTTCTTGATTTTCGCGTAGTTAGCAAGCATTTTTCTAGCCTTCGGCAAATGTGATCGGGATATGTACACGGTTTGTGTCTTCTGTCCGGCATCCTTGTAGGTCAGGCGATATGCTCTGCCAGTTGGATTGCCTTTGCAAATGCAGGTTGCACGGTTACAGGTTGAGCACACGCTTGTGATTGAGCCGCGCAAAAATTCCGAGCAATCCGCAATTCTGCGCAGCAGAGTTTCTTTTTTTATTAGTAGTGCTTTCATAGATTTCCCTTTTGTTTATTAGGTAGATGTAGTATATACGTCTATGTAATGCAATCAATATTTAACAAGGAGATATATAATGGGCTGGGCCGCTGACGAATTTTCAGAAGTAAATCTTGGTGACAAGAGGCTAGATTCAAGATTGATAAAGGTGTGTGATTCTCTATCTGAAGCCCCGGAAAGCTCTATTAATCAGGCCTGCAAAGATTGGCATGAGACTAAAGCGGCTTATCGTTTTTTCCAAAACACGAATGTCAATACTGAAGATATCATGAACGCTCATTATGTCAAAACGGCTGCTCGCGCCGAGAGTCACCCCACTATACTTGCCATTCAGGATACAAGTTTTTTCGTTTACACTAATCACCCCAAAACCAAGGGGTTAGGCAAACTTTTCATGACCACGAGGCAGAACAACAAGAAGACCTTCACCAATGGATTAATGATGCATACCTGTTTTGCTGTAACGGTTGAGGGAATGCCATTGGGCCTTCTATATCAAAAAATAGTTACCAGAAAAATACACCAAGAAAATGAAGCAGTATCCGGCAACAACATTCAACATATCCCTGTTGAGAAAAAGGAAAGTTATCGCTGGATCGAAACATTAAAGGCAACCTCGAAGGCATCCAACAAATGCAGAGTCGTGACGGTATGTGATCGGGAATGCGACTTCTATGACTTTTTCAAGGCAGCCCATAAGAGCGAAGCTTACGTTCTTGTGCGGGCATCCAAGAATCGCATCATAAATAAAAGTAGCCGATACGCGCAAAAGGATAGTATAAAACTATGGGATCACATTGCATCAATACCGCTTGCCGGCTCATACACAGTGGAGATTTCTGCAGTCAAGCAGACGAAGAGCAACAAAGGACGAACTGCGCGTAAGGGGCAAATGGATATTAAATTCGGTACATTCGAAATGAATCCGCCGCATAAGCATCTCGAGCATAAGGCCGAGGTTTTGCCTGATATCCAAATGTACGCCATTCATGCCTTAGAGAGAAACCCTCCCGAGGGGGAAGCCCCCGTTGAGTGGATGCTACTTTCCAATCTGCCGGTGACAACACTGGAAGAGGCTTGTGATATAGTATATTGGTACAGCCTGAGATGGCGGATCGAGATGTACTTCAAAGTTCTTAAATCGGGATTTCGCGTAGAGTCCTGTCGGCTCGGAACCGTTGATAGACTCATGCGTTATCTTAATGTCATGAGCATTGTTGCGTGGCGCCTATTTATGATCACGCTAATAGCACGTACGAATCCATCCCTGTCTTGTTCCCTCTTCTTGTCTGAGCAAGAGTGGAAAGTGCTCGCGGTAAAATTATCTCGAACTACCAGTCCACCAGATGTCGCGCCAACCATTTCAGAGGCGGTCATATGGATCGCTAGACTTGGGGGATACTTGGCAAGAAAGAGCGATGGACCGCCAGGAACGCTAGCATTATGGAAAGGATGGAAGCGACTGACCGACTTAACGGAAGGATGGAGTCTTGCTAATCAGTTATGATACTTATGGGTAATAGTAAGCTCGGAGATAGGTAGATACTTAAAATACGCGACCTTGCTATTATGAGCCTGAAATGGTTTAATTATACGAATATAAGAAGCATCTATTGTAAATATATGAGGAGAGATTTATGAAAAGAGATAAAATGGTAGAGAGCCGCTGTTCTGCGCAGTCTGGGTTTACGTTGGTTGAGGTTTTGATGGTTGTTGCTATTCTTGGTCTTTTGGCTGGTGTTGTGGCTGCTAAATTTAGTGGTCATGGTAA
>DAOVUR010000103.1 GCA_030632465.1 bacterium
TATACTCAATAAAGCGCTCTAAAACTGTGTCTGGGATAGCATGCTCGATTTTGCAGGCGCACTCATCTGATGTCTTCTTATCAATAGCCAGAATCTCGGTAAAGAAATGTGTTAAGATCTCATGTTTTTTGGCTATCTTGGTGGCGATTTTCTTACCGCTTGCCGTTAAGGTTATTATGTCGTAAGGCTTATGATTAATGAGATTGCGTTTTTTTAGAAGGTGTAGGGCGGCGGTAGTTGATGAGTTGGCAACAGAAAGGTGGTCGGCAACATCTTTAGGTCGGGCTGCACCTTTTTCGGATGCGATTAGATAGATAGCCTCGAGATAGTCCTCTAAGCTTGAGCTAAGTTTTTCAGTTTTCGCCATTGTAAATCCTCCTGATTCTGTCAGACACACGATATTTAGACGCAACTAAACTTTTAAGTCAAGGCTAAACGTCCATATTATGTTTTAACCTTTTGACAGGGTGCGTTTTTTTGTCCATTATTCAGGGATTATGAGAATTTTAGATTGTGATTATTTTGTGGTTGGTAGCGGAATTGCCGGATTGATGTCTGCGATAGGACTTAGTAGGCATGGAAAAGTTAGTATTGCTACTAAGAAGGAATGCACTGACAGTAATACGAATTATGCGCAGGGCGGTATAGCCTGTGTTGTTCGTGATGATGATAGTTTTGCTGACCATATTGCTGATACACTTGATGCGGGTGCGGGGCTGTGTGATGAGAGTGTGGTGAAGGCTGTTGTGAGTGGTGGGCCGGAACGTATTGCGGAGCTGGAACAGTTGGGTATGGAGTTTGCCGCAGATAAGATTTCTAATGATGGCAGTTATGATCTAGGTAAAGAGGGTGGGCATTCTCACCGACGGGTGTTTCATGCGGGTGATGTTACTGGTGCTAAGTTAGAGGCTGCATTATTAGCGCAGGTTGCCGCATCGCCGAATATAACGATGTGTGATCATTTTATGGTGGTTGATCTGATTACAACGAGCTGGCTTGGAATTGATTCTGATAATCGCTGTGTTGGTGCGTATGTGCTTGATAGTCGAACGAATGAGATGGCGGTAGTGCGGGCGCCACATGTTGTGCTTGCTAGTGGTGGCGGTGGTAAAGTTTATCTATATACGAGCAACCCTGATATTGCTACTGGTGATGGGGTTGCTATGGCGTGGCGTGCTGGCGTGCCAATTGCTAATATGGAGTTTATTCAGTTTCATCCGACATGTCTGCATCATCCGGACGCGAAGTCTTTTCTGATTAGTGAGGCGGTACGTGGCGAAGGTGCGGTTTTGGTTGATGCTGCTGGTCATCCTTTTATGGATAAGTATGATAGGCGGTCAAGCTTGGCGCCACGCGATATTGTAGCGCGTGCCATTGATAATGAGATGAAGGAGCGTGGCGATATCTGTATGTATCTTGATGCTCGACATAAGTCGGAGTCTTTTTTGAAGGAACGGTTCTCCAATATTTATGATACCTGTCTTGGTTTTGGAATTGATATGGCGAATGATTTGATTCCTGTAGTACCAGCAGCTCACTATTTTTGTGGTGGAATTCAAGCTGGGATTGATGGACGCACGACGCTGGATGGATTTTATGCTTGTGGTGAAGTGGCGTGTACAGGGTTGCATGGTGCAAATCGGTTGGCCAGTAATTCATTACTAGAAGCATTGGTCTGTTCGCATGAGATGATTAAGATGATTGGCACGTTACCAAAAGCTGAGGCTCACAAGAAGGTTGCTATTCCTGATTGGGAGTTTGGTGATGCGGTGCGTAGTGACGAGAAGATTGTGGTTGAGCATAACTGGAGTGAGTTACGTACCTGTATGTGGGATTATGTAGGCATTGTGCGTACTGATAAACGACTTGAACGGGCACATCGTAGGATTAGTAACTTAAAACAGGAAATACGTGAGTACTATCTTGATTATCTTGTTACTCCGGATATGTTGGAGTTGCGTAATATTGCGGCAGTGGCTGAGTTGATTGTACAGTCGGCTATGCAACGTAAGGAGAGTAGAGGCTTGCACTATACGTTGGATTATCCAGAGACTTTAGATAAGATTGAAGATACGGTTATTAGGAGAACGATGAGCTTTGAGCGATGAAAAATGAACGAAAAGAAAAGATGAACAATCTAATGACCAGCATCGGACATTGAGCGGAGCCAAAATGGCAGTGTTAGATCAACCGGCCCTTCGGCTCCGCTCAGGGGCCTCGTTAAAGGTTAAAGTAGAGAAAAGATATTTGAATAGAATGTAGAAACGGTTTTTGTGTAATAAATAAAGGATATAAGAAAATGGGAATGAATGTTGTAGAGAAAATTTTGTCGGAGCATTTGATTAGCGGTGAGTTAGTTGCTGGTGAAGAGATTGCTATTAAGATTGATCAGGCTTTAACGCAGGATGCTACGGGAACGATGGCGTACTTGCAGTTTGAAAGTATGGGCATTGAAAAGGTGAAATGTGAATTGGCCGTTAGCTATATTGACCATAACACTGTTCAGGTTGGCTTTGAGAATGCTGACGATCATGCGTATTTGCGTTCAGCAGCGGCTCGCTATGGTGCGGTCTTTTCACCACCAGGGAATGGGATATGTCATCAGGTGCATCTTGAGCGCTTTGGCGCGCCAGGCAAGACTCTGCTTGGTTCCGATTCTCATACACCTACTGGTGGTGGTTTAGGCATGATAGCTATGGGTGCTGGTGGTATTGATGTTGCGGTTGCTATGGGTGGTGGTGCATTTTATCTGACATCACCTAAGGTTATTAAAATTGAACTTACTGGCGAACTACGTCCATGGGCTAGCGCTAAGGATGTCATCTTGAAGGTGTTGGAGCAGTTTGGCACTAAAGGTAATGTAGGTTGCATCATGGAGTATGGTGGTGATGGCTTGAAGCATCTTGAGGTTCCTGAGCGTGCAACTATAACCAATATGGGTGCTGAGTTAGGCGTGACAACTTCAGTCTTTCCAAGTGATGAAATCACTAAGAAATTTTTAGCTGCACAGGATCGTGCTGATGTATGGTGTGAGATTGTAGCAGATGATGATGCCGAGTATGATCAGGTGGTAAAGATTGATCTTGCAGAAGTTGTGCCAATGGCGGCGGCGCCACATTCTCCAGGCAATGTAGTTTCAATTACATCTTTGGCCGGCAAGAAGGTTAATCAAGTGCTGATTGGCTCCTGTACTAATTCGTCTTATGTTGATTTGAAGACGGTTGCAAAATTATTGAAGGGTAAGGTTGTTCATCCTGATGTTAGCTTTGGAATTGCTCCTGGCTCTCGACAGGTTTTGAACATGCTGGCAGAAGAGGGATACCTTAGTGATCTGCTCAGTAGTGGTGCACGCTTGCTGGAAAGTGCATGTGGGTTCTGTATTGGTAATTCTCAGTCTCCGGGCACAAATGCTGTTTCGTTACGGACTAGCAATAGAAATTTTGAAGGACGATCAGGTACGCCTTCGGCTGATGTATATCTGGTTAGTCCATCAACAGCTGCACTGGCGGCACTGCATGGATGTTTTATTGATCCTGAAGGTGTGGCAGATATTAAGTTTCCAAAAGTGAAGATGCCAAAGACATTTAAAGTTGATGATTCACATTTTATCGGCTTGGCTGGCGAGCCTAATGGTGAGGTTGAGGTTGTGCGCGGACCTAATATTGGTGTAGTGCCAGCGGGTGAAGAGTGTGCAGTTGCTTTGAATGGCGTGGTATCGATTAAAGTTGGTGATAAAATTACAACTGATCATATTATGCCGGCAGGTGCACGGTTGAAGTACCGCTCTAATATCGCGAAATATTCTGAGTTTGTCTTTGAGGGCGTTGATGCTGAATTTCATATTCGCGCGGCTGCTAGTCGCGATCAGGGTGTTGCTAATCTGATTGTTGCTGGAGAATCATACGGGCAGGGATCGAGTAGAGAGCATGCTGCATTATGTCCGATGTTTTTGGGTGTAAAGGTTGTCATTGCAAAATCTATTGAGCGTATTCATATGGCAAACTTGATCAATTTTGGAATTGTGCCATTTATGTTTTCTGATCAGACTGACTACGACAAAGTGGAAGAGGGTGATGTTCTGAGTATTGTCGATTTCAGAGATGTGGTAAAGGGTAGTGATACAGCTCTTTTGCGTAATGAGACCAAGAGTATTGATATCACGTTAGATCTGAGCATCTCTGATAGACAACGCGAAATACTGCTTGCCGGCGGCCTTTTGAAATATAACGGGTGACGTTGTTCTTTTTATGATTGTTAGGAAACGGGGATACTATGAGACGGCTTTTTATTGTTTTGGCTAAGATTATTGGTTTGCTTCAGGTATATTGGGGATTAACTTACTTTTTTAGTATTGTAATCTTTATTAGGGGTATGGGGCGGATGACGTCAACTGGTGCTGGTAATTATTCTTCTCAGATTATTGGCATTATTCTTTATGCGGTACTTTCTTTTGGCATGGCGTGGCTACTTCTTTTTAAGGCAGAGTGGCTTGCTGATAAACTCAAGATTAAATCTGATGATGAGCTTCCTGCTGTGAGTCATGATGTGCTGCTTAATGCTGGCGTAAAATTGATAGGGCTCTATATCCTTGCAGGTGCAATTCCTAGTTTGAGTAGGGCTATTTTTGAGGCAGATACGTGTGGACTATGGGGTGGTAGTTCTACAGTTCTTTTAATACAAGTAATTCCTGCTATTATCAAAGTTCTACTAGGCTTCCTTTTTGCTATTAGAACAGAATTTGTTTTAAATCTTGTTAGTAAGGGAGAGCGAGCAAAGACAAAACGTATTGTTGTTGGTGGCGTTGCTTTACTGATAGTTGCTTTTCTTTTTGCTCATATTTTAAGTGAATATCAACAGTCGAGACAAATTGACGGGTATGGCCCTTGGTCTGGCGCTGATAGTGTTGTCTCCAAATATGAAACCGTTATTCCTGTGCGAGCGAAAAATGTTTCTACAGGGGGGTGGTATGCGGTGTCAGGCGTAAGTGATGCTGACAGTAGATTACCTGATTTTACTAATTCAACAACGGGCGAGCTTATTAAGTTCTTAGCGGACGAGTCTAAGGTCGAAGATTCTGAGACTGTCACTATTCAGGTTGATCTTTAAGTTGTCGTCACGCTACGCGTATTATTTCCGGTAAATGATAAAAGGTGCATCTTTAAATATTATTATAGTCAATAGTCAAGGTCTGACCCTGAGGCGAGAGGTCGTGGCTCTGAAGGCGATGTTTTACTGGGTGTGGATTGGTTGTTAAGGCAGGGCGACCTTGACTCGGTAGAATCGTTGCCCGCTTGGTGAGTTTGTTTGCGTTAGATATAGCTCGCCGTCAACACCGGGCTGATTGGTCTGATTGCTAACGCTACTCCAGCTCGCAAGGGTTAGGTTGGTTGTGAATTCTAGGTTGTAGATGCGTGAGGCGGATGATTCAAAGTAGACGCTGGCATTGTTTGATGTAGTAGTCACCTGTGTCAGGCGGAAGTAGGAGTTGCTGTCTGTTGGGATGGTGTCAGCTATCCATTCTGCGGTATTATCGGCAGAGTCTAGATCTATGTTATTCGTAGCGCCTGCCTCGGAGTTTCCAACTCCAAAATATCCTACCTGCCAGTCGTCAGGAATTCCATCGCTGGCATAGCTGCCGAAGTTGTCGTCGTCTATATCCTGAACAAGAAAGCTGCCGGTTCCCTCAATGTTCAGGTAGAGTCCGGTGACAAAAGCTGTAGTGTCTTGATAGACGTTTATTGCAGTAGCTATGCCTGAGTTTGAAATGCTCAGGAGAGGATAGGATGCTTGAACCCATGTTACGTCTGATCCTGCGATGGCTAGCGCTGTATCATCATCTAGCGTGGCGACGCCACGAAGATATTGGCTGGTACCTTCGTCTATGGCATTAGTTTCAGCAAGTATAGCGAAGCTCTGCACTTCGGTTAGTTGTCCGATATAGCCATGGCGGATTGTTTCTGAGGTTGCTGTCGAGATGCCGACTATACCACCAATGCTTTGGAGGGTTGTGTAGTGAGTGCTGCTGGAGCTCTGTCCGCCACAATCTATGGCCTGAATTGAGGTTATGTCGGCCCCTGCTAAACTGATCGTAACTATTCCTGCAAGAATGATGAAAAGTTTTGTTTTCATGAATGATAGCCCTTTTTATGGAGTCAACTGTTGCATCAGCTGGTTCATGTTTTTCTCTAGCTCTATCAACCGCATATTCTGCTTTTCGTTGATCCGTCCTGCCTCATTCAGTTGATTCTTTAGATTTTTATTTTCTATTGCAAGCCCTTGAATTGCTGCGAAGGCAATACCATCAAGATCTGCGCCATCCAGCGCTTTTTTGTCACGCCCTACGTCAAAGGCTGCATGGAAATCCTGAGCCATGGGGCCGATGTGCTGCACATCGTATCCTTTGTATACCCACCATTTGATTGGAAGGTTGGTTACTTTATTTAGTACTTCCGAAATGTCGACGGGCTTGAAGTCTTCTTTTTTATCTCTATCACTGGTGAAGGTCCAAGATGCATCTCCCGGAACCCAGCTTACTTCTTGGGCAGCTGTTCCGCTGCTGAATAGTACGCCTCCCTGACACCGAAATGATACTTCATTGTTAGTCGTTGATGAAAAATCGACACTTTGGGAATCTGCCCAGACGAATGCTCCCGAATGTAAAGCCTTTGCACGGCGCCCCGCGGCAAAGGCGTAGTCGGCATCGTTTCCAATCGTATTGTTTTCCCCCCCAGGAATGGTTCCGTACCAAACATCGCTTTCAATCGTGTTGTAATATCCCCCACCAATGGTTCCGTACCGAGCACCACTTTCAATCGTGTTGTAATATCCCCCGCCAATGGATCCATAA
>DAOVUR010000200.1 GCA_030632465.1 bacterium
ACTGTAGGGCTGGAACGGCCCGCCTGCATCGCTTTGCGAAGCAATGCGGGCAGGTTGAGCTTGCGAAACCTTCCCGCCGGGCCTGGCTGGAAGGCATCGTACCTCAGCCGTTCCAGCCCTACAATTCATTACGCAGCAAGCTGCGGGGTATTAACCCCTCGGCGTCACTACAAACTAGATCACCCAGCGGCCCCGTGGATCTTAACCTTCAACACCGCTGCCACACAATTTGCCAGCACAAACTACACAGCAGCCATCACCAGCCTCAATTCCATCACACCTGGCAACACAGAAATCGAGCTACGCACAAAGATGGCATACGGTTGCACCTACTTTAAGGCCGCCCAGCAACTTAATTGCAGTGCGGAACAAGTAGCACTTCTAAAACAGGCTGCAGAAGCATTCACAGCCATACTCAAACAGGACCCCACGAATGAAACAGCAAAACATAATCTGGCAGTTTCATACCGTACAGTTGTAACAGCATCAGCTAAACTGAAAGAGATAGAGCCTGACATAACAGACAATAATACTGACAATAACAGTACTAAAAACAGCGACGACAAAGCTTCTCCGGAAGAACAACAAAACAAAGAAAATGCAGAGACGAAAACCGAGCCCCAACCAAGTAATGATCTTAGCCAAGAAGAGATCGATAATATATTATCAACAATATTAAGTCGTGAAAAAGAGTACCAGACAAAGAAACAGCGATACGGAAAACTGATCCCTCTACAAGCTGATGTAAGAGATTGGTAGAATCATCGAGGATAGAATTATTAAAAAGATAACTACAAGATATTTACTAACAGTAACAACGATGCTCTCGTTGCTATGTGCTGCGCAGGTTACAGCAGAAGGTCAGCCACAGGTGACAACCTCACTTAGCACCAACTACTGTACACTAGGCGACAGCGTCACCCTGATCATCACCGCTACTCCTGCAGCTGAATACTCCTGCAAGTCACCAGATCTAAAATCAATCCCTGCATTTAATCGAGCATTTACAACAGTACAAAATAGAGCCGATACCGAACATATAGGCAACAGCATAACTTATACCTGTATGATCACCCCGACCAAAGTCGGCATAAGTGAAATACCACCAATACCCATAACATTTACCGACAAACAGAGCGGCAAGAGTTATCTCATATACAGCTCACCCATTCCTATACAAACAAAAACCAACATCAAAAAGCCATTGAACCTCATTCACCGTAAATCACAAACAATCGCACCTATCACTACTAATCAGAATGTCTCCACCCACAACTTGCCGCCACCACTTCTTAGACAGCCAATAATAACCACCACACAACACTATCTATGGGGACAAGCTAACTCAGAGATGTCATCTGCCACAACCGAAGAAGCTTTCCTAAAGGCCGCACAAACCTATCAAACACTCATCAGCACTGGCGCACGTACAGAGGAAATATACTACAACCTAGGCACCACACTGCTGCACGCTAACCGCCCCAATGATGCATGGAACGCATTACTTAGAGCCGAGCGGTACATTGGCGGGAAATCAATAATCAGGTACAACATGGCCATCGCTATCAATATGCTACCAGAAAAAAATCTCACAAGCTGGTCCCGACTACTATTCCCGTGGCACTTCAAATTAGCCATTAACACAAGACTCTATATAGCACTGCTATCCCTGATCGTACTATTTATACTATTATGGGTTATCTACAGAAATTCCAACAAGACCATTACTGAATACAGAAACACATTATTAACATTTACTGTTATACTATTTGTTAGTTTCAGTTCTAGTTTGTTCACATCCGCCATTGCTGAATATACTGCTCGCACTCGAGAAGAGAGCACAAACCACATCACTCATACACTACATAGCAAACAAGCACCTACAATACCACTCTACATGTCGCCAAACGACACTGATCAGAGCCGAACAACAGACAACCCCACTACCAACCAATATAAAGAGAACAAGTCAACCGTCGCAACACTCACAAGCGACATAGCAACCCCATATATCAATCAAAACTTTACGCTCACACTAACAGTCACATCAATCGCCCCATTAGGCAACGAGATAGAGATCAACAATCTACCACCAAAACATATACTACATAGAGATCCTTTCAAAGAACTGTCAATCAAGTACACTCAAGTTGACGGAAAAATGCAAGAAACTCATCAATACATCTGCCTAGCAAGAGCAGAGCAAGCAGGAACATTAACACTTGCCCCCACACTGCAAGTCACACAACTAAAGAAAAAGAACCGTAAAACAATCAATATAAGTGCTAAAACACTACAACTCACCATGAAACCATTACCACTATACGATTCAAGTAAGCTTTTCTCTGGTGCTATTGGACAGTTTTCAATGCAGACCAAAACCTTTCCTACAAACGCAACACCCAACGATCTCATAAAGATCACAACAACAATAAATGGTGAAGGCTATATCCCAGAAAAATATCTACCACGAATATCATATGCAGAGAATTTCATCCTCTACGACCCCACACTGTTAAATATTAGTAAAAATAAGAAAATCTTCGAGCAGTTTATAATACCGCTCCCCCTCAAAACATCACACATTCCATCAACTTCATTCACATACTTCGATCCATCTCTTGCCAGATATACCACATGCACCAATAAAGCATCACCATTAAAATATAGTACCACCCCATAGGATGCAGGTTTGTAGAACCCGGAGGGAAGGTCTTCAACCGTTCCCTCCCTACAAATTGGAATAGTAGCAGGTGCTAGCCTTTCTCGCCATCTCTTCTTGGATATTGCTCACTTTGGAGTGGTGGCAGGGAGCAGGAACTGTAGGGATGGAACGGTTGAGTGAAGCGAATCCTTCCAGCCGTCTGTGCGAGATTTGTTTTTGCTTGGCCGTTGTGCGGCGATATTCTAAATCATAATCGTAATCGTATTGACCGTAGAAACCGGCGGGAAGGTCTTCTACCGTTCCAGCCCTACAAATTGGAGTAGTAGCAGATGGTAGCCTTTCTCGCCATCTTTTCTTACGATTAGAGCGAATCCCTACTAAATATAAAATGCGCCCATTTTTATTTACAGCAACCTTGCATTATCGGCAGAAGATATCTACTCTTATGACCGCTATGAAAATTTGCATTGATATACAATCTGCTGTCGCGCAACGTGCTGGAGTCGGTCGCTATACTGACCAGCTGGTGCGTGGACTCATTGAACATACCACTGAAGAAGAGTTAGCCCTTTTCTGTTTTGACTTCAAAAACAAGGGTACTCCTTTTGATGCAGAGAATGTTATACAGAAAAAGATCAGATATATCCCCGGACGCGCCGCGCAACTTGCATGGAAAACTATCAAGTGGCCACCTTTCAACTATTTTGCCGGCAAGCATGACGTATATCACTTCCCGAACTTCTTCCTGCCACCACTATCGCACGGCAAGTCTGTGGTAACTATTCATGACATGAGCTTTATGCGCTACCCTGAATTTGCCGAGGAAAAAAACCTGCAATTTCTAACACGTCATGTAAGAAACACCGTAGATAGAGCTGATGCAATTATTACAGACTCTCAATTCAGCGCTAATGAAATCTGCGAACTAATGAACATTGATTCATCACGCGTCTTTCCTATTCACCTCGGCATTAATGCTCGATTCTGCGCACCAACAGCAGCAACACAACAGGAAACACTTAAGCGCCTAAAACTGGACCGTCCCTACCTTGTCACTGTCGGAACCGTAGAGCCGCGCAAAAACATCCCCTTCATGATAAAAGTTTTTGAACAGCTAAAAGATTACGATGGCGAACTTGTTATTGCCGGAATGCTCGGCTGGAAATGTGAGGATATTCTCGCAACAATAAAATCATCACCTGCAGCTGACAGAATACACTACATCAGCTATGTCGAAGATGATGACCTCACCTATCTATACGCTGCGGCAGACTGCTTCATTACTACATCATTCTACGAAGGATTTGGCTTTCCTCCACTAGAAGCCATGGCATGCGGCACACCAGTATTATCATCATCAGGCGGTTCACTAGCGGAAGTCTTAAGCTCCGGCGCCTCTGTAGTTGACAGCTTTG
>DAOVUR010000075.1 GCA_030632465.1 bacterium
GCCGAAGGGCCGGTTAATTTAACACGGGGCATTTCGGCTTTGCACACTATTAGCTATGCGTTATTTATCCTTTTTTCTTGCCCCATGAGTCACGTAGAGTGACTGTACGGTTGAAGACTGGATTACCTTGGGTTGAGTCTACTGTATCGATACAGAAGTAGCCTATACGTTCAAACTGATAGCGTGCACAAAGTTCTGCATCTGCAAGGCTAGGTTCAACAAAGGCGGTAATAGTTTTTAATGATTCTTTGTTAAGATGATCTTTGAAGTCTTCACCCTCGGCTAAAGCGCTCATATCTTCTTTAGAGAATAGTCGATCGTAAAGATTTACCTTCACTTCGAGCGCATGTGCAACAGATACCCAGTGGATGGTGCCTTTTACTTTACGGCCGTCAGGTGTGGATGCGCCTCGTGATTCAGGATCAAATGTACAGTGAATTTCCGTCACTTCACCGGTAGCTTCATCTTTTATGGCGTGAGTACATGTGATATAGCATGCGTTACGTAGCCGTACTTCTCGACCTTCAGGGCTTAGTCGGAAAAACTTTTTAACAGGTTCTTCCATGAAGTCTGCCCGTTCGATATATATTTCTCTCGAAAACGGAACCATACGAGTGCCAGCGTCAGGATTGTTAGGGTTGTTAAGTGCTTCAAATTCTTCGCTCTCATTTTCAGGATAGTTGTCGATAATAACTTTAAGTGGATCTACGACACCCATAACACGAGCTGATGTTTTGTTGAGGTCTTCACGAAGGCAATGCTCTAGTAGTGCTACATCGGTTAGACTTTGTACTTTAGTAATCCCTATTTTGTCACAGAATGCGCGAATGGCTTCTGGCGTGTAACCGCGACGACGCAGCCCCTTGATTGTAGGGATACGTGGGTCATCCCAGCCGCTTAGGCTATTATCTTCAACTAGCTCTCTAAACATACGTTTACTCATTACTGTGTAGGATAGATTTAATGGTGCAAACTCTATCTGGCGCGAGCGGTATATATCAAGCTGTTCAAGAATCCAGTCGTAGAGTGGGCGATGTACTTCGAATTCTAAAGTACATAGTGAGTGGGTAATCTTTTCTATGGAATCTTCTATGCAGTGAGCAAAGTCGTAAGTGGGATATATGCACCATTTATCACCAGTGCGGTAGTGGTGACCATGTTTGATGCGATATAGTGCTGGGTCGCGCATGTGCAGGTTGGGGGATGTCATATCTATTTTTGCACGTAGAACATATTGTCCGTCAGGATATTTGTCATCACGCATGCCTTTAAAGAGCTCCAGGTTTTCTTCAATAGAACGGTTTCTGAAGGGGCTTTCCTTGCCTGGTCGTGTTGGTACTCCGCGGCATTCTCTAAATTCATCAGGGGTCAGGTCACAAATATATGCTTTACCGCTTTCTATGAGCTGTACGGCATAGTTATACATCTGTTCAAAGTAATCAGATGCATTATATAGGTGTTCGCCCCAATCAAAGCCAAGCCAGTGAATATCATCTTTAATCGCATCGGCATATTCGACGCTCTCTTTGTCTGGGTTGGTGTCATCAAAGCGTAGGTGACATTCGGCATTATTCTCCTTGGCAATACCGAAGTCTAGGCAGATGGCTTTAGCATGTCCGATATGTAGATATCCGTTTGGTTCGGGTGGGAAACGTGTAGCTATATGTTTGTCATGTTTTCCGCTGGCGATATCTTCTGCAACAATGGAGCGAATAAAATCTAGTGGTGTGGCTTCTGTGTTTGTATCTTCTTTAGTCATTATGATCTGTTTCCGTAAAGCGAGTTGTACTCTTTCTGAAGTTTCTTTAATTTTTTGCCTGACAGAACTGTTCCGTCAGTGGCTAAGTTTTCGAGGGCATAATGGATGCGACGCAAGACTAGGTCGCGTCCTAAAAGCATCATGCTGTTGAAAAGTGGTAGTGAGACTTTCTTGCCAGTTATAGCAACGAAGAACATTGCTAGTAACTTTTTGGTCTTAATATCTTCTTTTTCACTGATGTTGCCGATTGTTTCCTGGATTGTGTCACCATGCCAGTTGACGATCTTTTCAAGTTCCCATTGTGATATCTTTAAGAGCCTAGTAGCACGCTCTGCATCAATTTGATTGTTGAGAAGTTCTTCTGTGGCATATTCCAGTTTGTCAGTGAATAGGAATGTTGCCATAGGCATGAGATCTGCAAGTGTTTTTAGGCGCGGTTGCGCAAGCGGAATGACCTCTTTCCACATATCGTCATTAAGGTTCCAGGTCTTTAGTTCACCTAAAAGGCTATCTGGTGTTAGTTCTCTTAGATACTGTCCATTAAAGTTCGCCAGTTTTTGTAAGTCAAAGATCGGTCCACCCAGGCTGATGCGGTCTATATCGAAGCTTTCGATAAACTGATCAAGAGAGAATATCTCTGAACCATCAGGCATGCTGTAGCCCATAAGTCCCAAGTAGTTTAGTACTGCTTGTGGCAGATAGCCTGCACGCTGGTAGTAAAGGATGCTTGTTGGATTCTTTCGTTTGGATAATTTTGATTGGTCGGGATTACGCAAGAGTGGTAGATGTACGAATTCTGGTCTATCCCAGCCGAAGTGTTGGTATAGCAGTACATGTTTTGGTGTCGAATTAATCCACTCTTCGCCACGTATTACATGTGATATCTCCATAAGATGGTCATCCACAACATTTGCTAGGTGATAGGTGGGGAAGCCATCAGACTTCATTAAAACTTGTTGGTCAACCTGAGTCCACGGTATAGAGATTTCGCCACGTAGTCGGTCATTGAATACGCAGTCGCCAGATTCTGGTACACGCATGCGAATCACGTATGATTCGCCATTATCAATACGTTTCTGAGCGTCTTCTTTTGATAGAGTTGAGCAGAGTCCGTCATAGCCAACCATCTCTTTTGCTGCAAGTTGTTCTTTACGAAGTTCGGTAAGTCGTTCCGAGCTACAGAAACATGGGTATGCTTTATCATTCTCAACAAGCATATTGCAGTGTTTACGATAGATATCTGTTCGTTCGCTTTGACGATAAGGTCCTTTTGGACCACCTGCTGCTGGGCTTTCATCTGCATTGATACCTACCCATTTTAGCGCGTCAAATATTTCTGTTTCTGATTCAGAGGTTGATCTTGTTTGATCGGTATCTTCAATTCTGAGAATAAACTCTCCATCATGTTTTTTTGCAAAAGCATAGTTAAAGAGTGCTATATAGGCAGTGCCAATATGTGGTGCACCAGTTGGTGATGGTGCTACACGAGTACGAACTGTTTTCTTATTAGTCATATCAAAATCCTTTTTTCGAGTCAGTTATGTAGAGTGCATTGGATTGGTAATAGTTGCAAGTCTAAAGAATGTGATTTCTATTGATTCTAAATGCGCATTGCTAGGATGCGACTATACTATACCGTTTTGGAGTGCTTTGTGTGTTGTGTGCTCTCCACTGTGTCCGGCGTAGCGTAGCGAAGACTGATCTCCTCTCCCTCTCCTGCACACAACATGCAATGCGCGTAGGCGATACGGCTTGCTCAGGCGAAGTAATTACTCTTTATTCTTGTTGTTTATTTCATCAATGACGCAATGTGCGGGCTGCCCCCGGACTGATTTGCCACTAATTTTCCTCCTGATTTGGACTGCAATAATAAATCAAATTGTTTACGCGTCTTAACAGGAATGACAAATAGAGCAATACCAATGGCATCATCAATAACGCAAAGCTCTAAACTATCAGCTTTTATCTCAAATTCGCATTTCAAGAAGGAATACATGGTGCCAGGAAACATTTGCCCAAAACTCAATTGAGAGTTAATACAGCGAAACCTATTATCCCCTATACACACAATATCGTCATCAAAATGTAACACTTGCTTTCTCCTGATATTACCTCCAGCAATTTGACATATCGTAAAAGTGTCTTGTGTGATGGTTATCACAACTTCAACTTCTTTATGGAGCAAGACTAAACTCATATCCAATATCGGATTCTTTAGGTATTCTTCTTTAAAACCGGAACTATAACAATAGGTTTTCTGCATATTGTTATAGACGCCACTTGTTTTGTGCCTGAGAGGTCTTATGTTTTTCAAATATACAAAGGCAGGAAGTATAACGTTGAGTGCCAAAATCAAACTAATGGTCAAAAGGCATCCTCTGCTTGCGGTTATTTTTCCTTTAGTCACAGCAACAATCCTCACAGGCATCCTCTTGCAAATTCGACCATGACTGATCACCAGCAATAATAGTATCTCCGAAAATTTGAACTGCGGCTAAGTATACTCCTGCCCAAAAATAACAGCTTGTCCTTTCGTTAGGACTAGAAACGTTATCACATAAATCCTGAAGGTCCTGCCGAAATGCATCATCACAAGCGTTTTTAGTCGATCCACAAGTTAAGTAACAAGTATCATGTAGCAGGCATGGGGCTAAAAAACTAGTTCCTGAAACATTATTACCCATAGGAGATGAACACCGTCCGTCCCCTTTACTGAAATTGTCAACATTCTGCCTTTTGCCGGTCGTCGATCCTTCAGAGCACACGCAATCGCTGTCAGGAATTGGCTCAGGCGATGGACCTGGTCCAGGACCACCAGGTGCCCAGGG
Organism: bacterium; assembly: GCA_030632465.1. Taxonomy (GTDB): domain Bacteria; phylum Verrucomicrobiota; class Kiritimatiellia; order UBA8416; family CAMZLY01; genus CAMZLY01. The sequence goes on from DAOVUR010000075.1 coordinate 4,588, forward strand.
ATCTGGTGGGCCATAGCAAACTCCATTGTAGCACGGACCATTACCAGGACCACTCCCCATCCCAAGAACATCAATTAGGTTGGCAATGTTATTTTCAACAAACGAATAAACATTCAATCCACCATCTTCTTCAATCGGATCCCGGTTGATCCAGCGGCCAAGATTAGTTGAGTAGTATCTATAGCCGTAATAGTTTCGGGCAGAACGCATCGTAGTCGCATGTGGAGACGTGAGAAGGCTCTGTGAGGTGGTGCGATTTATGTTGAAAGTGCGGAAAATGGCTGTGTTTGTTGATGTATGCCTGTTTGTTGCTGTAGGTTTGTGTTGGTGGTCGTAGTCGTACCGCAAGCTTCGCAAGCAGGCAGATGAATCGTAGGTTGCGCCTGTATCTGAGTATGTTGTTCTGTTTGTGGGTATGACCTGAGTTGCATCGTAACCATAGATTACATGTGTATGACCACAAGATGCGACAGGGGGTCGTAGTTGTACTGAACGGGTCATAGTCATGCCGCAAGCTTCGCAAGCAGGCAGATAAATCGTACCGCAAGCTTCGCAAGCAGGCAGATAAATTGTATGTGGTGTTTTAGTTGTATGGTTATTTTTCATGATTGCACCATTATTCATGATGGTTGGAATTTACAAAACGCCAGATGCATATTTATGAATTAAACTGCCTATTAATGTTTGATACCGCAGTCCTTCCCTTGCAGCAAGTAGCTTGATTGATTCTAGGTCATGTTCGGAAATTCTTATATTTATGTTTTTATTCTTTTTCATAGTCTTTTTTGCCGCTAAAATCATTGTATCTGATACGGGGGTGCCATTTAGGTTGCCTTTTTCGTATGCATCAAGAATATCTTGTTCTTCAGCATCCAACTGATAATTATCATTATTAAGCATTGTTATCTCCTTGATTCTCTTTATTGGCTTTCCTGCTTGGTATTATTGTTTTCAAGAAATAGTCTTTACCGTCGCGGACATAAGGTACCAAATAGGCATAGTCTCTAATAATTACAGTTATTACTCTTTGATTAGGATATTTGTTTGTGTTCCAGTGTGGTACATCCGATACACCGTATCCATCGCTTATTGCCTGTACCACCTCGTTAAAAGTAATATCGCGTGTATTTAAAAGAATCTTATTTTTATCACTATTCCACTTAAACATAAGAATAAACTACCGTTATGTATACACTTTGTCAATTCTGTTTTGTTGCTTGCTGTTTTCACATTAACTATTGTAGTTCTGAGTTACGGATATCTGCTGCTTCGCCTTCGCCGCCTGGTTCACCATCTGCACCATAGCTAAGGATCTCAAATGCGCGTCTCTCTGGGCCCGGAACGATATATACATATTCGTTTTCCCATGGATCTAGTGGTACGCTGTGAAGATACCCTTCCGAACGATAGTTTTTAGGGATTGGCTTTGTGGTTGGCTTGTTGCAGAGTGCGTCTAATCCCTGTCGCATAGATGGGTAGAGACTGTTATCCATACGGTACATACTCAAGGCTGTTGCGAATGATGTAATAGATGTTTTTGCTTTTGCTACTTTGGCACGTCCTGGTTCATGGGCTACTTTTACACCGACAATGGTTGCTAGAATGGCAATAATTGTTACAGCAACTAGAATCTCTAGCAGGGTGAAACCGCTACGCTTTGCTCTCTTTTGCTCTCTTCTCATAGTAAAAACTCCGTTTGTTGTTGTTCAATAATAAATTTTTTATACAAAGAGTCAAGTTTTCCGAGGTAATATGCGATATTTTCATCACGCTTTTCTGGATCCCAGTCGGAAACGAGTTTTGAGTTATTATACACAGTAACCTTTTTTTGAGCTCCTGTTACGTAGTATGATAGTTGATCGCCACTACGGTATTTTTTGTCTGATGTGAGCGCAAGTTCGTAAACAGCTCTTTTTGAGCCTTTACCAGCGTCCTGTTTCTTCTTATATGATGCAGGGGAGTTTTGGAGTGTTTCTGTTTTTGCGAATTCATTTATTAGCCATTTCTGGCCATTGATGGCTGTTGTGTATTCTGATTTTAGTGTCGGAATATCTTTATCTTCTTCTTTCAGTTTCATGCCTATTATTTTACGTAGAAATGAGCGTTGGAATGGTTCAAGTCCACGTGACTTTAAGGCTGCTCCTTTTATGATCACTTCATCTTCATTGGTAAGTAGCGCATAGTTCTTCATTTTGTAGCTGTACATAGCTTTATATTCGCCATCAAACTCAACTTCTATACCGTCAGGTAATGCTTCCATGAAGTCTTGTTGGAAAGCGTTCTGCTCATCTACGGAATCATACTTTGGTGGCATAAAGTATATTCCGTCGGTATCTATTTCAATGGGGCTTGCACCATGTTTGTTAAGCCAGTCTATCATGAATCTTAGTAGTTCGCGGCCATCGGCTGTTACCTGTTCGGCCATATCGAAGTCGTTAAAACGCCCTGGTGCGAATCCGAGGTAACCATAAAAAGAGTTGATCAGTATTTTGAATGTGCTTTGTCGAGCATCGTAATAGTTTCGATCTGTTTCTGATGTGGCTTCTTGCATCTGTCGTTTCGCCGTAAGTCTATACTCTTTTAGCATGGTAAGAAGTTTATGGAATGCCTCTAGGTGGTCTGTTTTTGGTGCGAGGTTTCTAGTTAACATGAGTGTTGGATATAGTGAACGCACATCACAATGGTGTACATTTTTAAATACGCCTTCTTGGAACATGTCAGTATAACCACCTGCAAATTCATGCGGCATTCCTGGTCGTGGAAGAGCCATTTTTTGTCGGATATATTCTCTTGTGATAAGTGCGTCAATTTTTGTGGCATTACCACGTACAGAGACGTTTTGGTATGAGAATGGAAGTATTTGTGCTTGCGTAAAGGTGCTGCCGGAGAGTAGGTGACTGATCTTTTCTGTCTCTTCTATATCATCTTTTACGTAGCGCATAACTTTATGCGGGTCATTAATCCATTCAGTAGCAATTTCTGGGCCGGGGATATATGTTCTGTCTGCTGATGCAAAACCGAAATGAATAGCTGTCTGTTTTAGTCCGAAGCCGTTTAGTGATCTATGTGCAACATCGTATGCTTGTACGAGATGTAGCGTGTCTATGATGTGTCGTCCGTAGATATCGAATCGTTCGTAGGCGAGTGTTCGCTCAGCGATATTTAGTCGACTATTTCGTCTTTTTGGAATGGAGCCATCGCGGCCTAATGTTAATTTAACTTTGTGTAGCTTTGCCCTAGTAGCAATATATGGTAGATCGAAGTTAAATATATTATGTCCCTCGATTACATCGGGATCATATTTAGCAACAAGTTCCACAAACTGCTCTAATATAGCTTTCTCATCTAGTTCTATACCTGACAGCACGATTGTTTCATGATTATGTATACCGACAGCTATTGCTATGATGCGGTCTTCTTTTCTGTCTGGATTACAGAATTCGTACCCTTCAGCGGTGTAGCATTCTATATCCACTTGCATACGGCGCAGATCAGCGAATCGCATATCTTTAAAGAAAGTCCTACCGCTACTCATCAAGTATTGTTGAATTGGATCAGTTGGGCAGTAGAATGGTGCGCCTGGTGCCGTAGGGGAAAAACCTGTCTTTCCCGACAGCCATTTTCTGGCTTCTAGTAGTTCCTTCCATGAGCTGAAAGTAACATGTAGATTAATGGGATGTGCGCCATCAAGTGCTGTTTGTTTATGTGGCACTGGGCAGTCGGTAAAGATTGTTTTGTCGGCAATTA
>DAOVUR010000170.1 GCA_030632465.1 bacterium
CTGCCTACAAAATAATCGTCAGTGGATAGTGTGATAGGGTGTAGGCCGTTAACTCTCAGCTGCACAGATAAACGTTTTGCAAATGTTGTTTTGCCGGCAGATGATGGACCTGCAATCAAAATAAACTTAACGGTGTGCCGTCTACGGTTGATCTCATCAGCAATCTTTGAAATTTTCTTTTCGTGTAGAGCCTCTGCTGTATGAATAAATGATTTAATCTTATTGTTAGTAATAATCTCATTTAGTTTGCCGGCAGTTGTTACTCCTAGAATTTGTCCCCACTCTTTGTGTTCTTGAAAAATCTGAGCCAGATGTGGCTGTTCGTCGAATGGCTGTAGCTCGCATGCGTCACATCGCTCCGGTAAATTTAAAACAAATCCTGGCGCATAGTTTATAAGTTCAAAGCATTGTAAAGCTCCCGTTGATGCAACTAATGGGCCATGCGCGAGGTCACAGTATCCATCGCATTCGTGCATAACTACTCTAGGCGGGTTTCTATGAGCAAGAAGACTCACGGTATCTTGTTTTCCAGCCTCTTCTAGCAAGATGAGTGCTTCGGTATATGATACTTTCTGCCTGTTGATCTTTAGATCACTACTGATCAGCTTTCTCATATAATCAGTTAGTTCCTGCAACTGCTTATCAGTAATACCTTCTTCAGTATGAGCGGTCTCTTTGAATGAACAGAAAAGTCCTGACCCGAGTGCGTAGCCCACAGAAAACTCTGACTGAGGAAAAAGGTGTTTAATAGCTTTCGCTAACAGAAACGAGAGCGATGTTCTGTAGACGCGCCAGCCGTTTGGGTCGAGCATGGTTATAAAACGGACAGTACTATTAACAGTTAAGGGGTATGATAGGGATGCTAGATCATTATTTACGATTGCTGCGATATAGGGTAACGCCCGCTCTTGATCTTCTGCTGTTAGGAATGAACTGACTTTAGTTCCATATTCATATTCGGCTGGCTCGCTATTTTCTAATGTTACGGTGATTTTCGACATTATATATTAAACTCCTTGAGTTGAAATGATTCTACACAGGAGATTGTTGCATAATATGCTGCCTTGTTCAAGTATACATAAAGTAAATCAGCGCTCCGACGCTGACATAAAGAACAGCTATGGAAAGCTGTTTTACTAAAGTAGATCAGCGCTCCGACGCTGATCAAAACAGTACCGTCGGTGTGAACACTATAATATTGATATACTGGGAAGAGTTAGGTATATTCAATCTAATTGTTTTGAGGAAGTATGATGAAAAATAATATAATTATTCTAGTGGTGGCGTTGATTGCTGTGGGCTCATGGTTCTTGCTACGGCCGTTGCCGTCTGTTGATGATGTTACCACTGAAGAGGTGGGAGATCCTTCGGCTGATCCTGTTACAAAGAAACGCAAAACGAATCATAGGCGTACCTTTTTGGAGACTCCTGCTGTCATGCGTGCGGCACTAGGCTCAGCTGACGCTTCGGCAGCAACCAATAGTGTCTCAACTAATGCACCAGTCGCTACACTACCAGGTGTGATACCTGATGAATATATTATGAGCTTCTACAGTGAAGCTGATCGTGATGAGTTTATACGCATCGCAAAATCTATGGGCGCTGAAATTTTTGGTAGTATGAAGCTAGGCAATAGTATCAGGCTCAAAGCTGACGAAGAGACTTTACGCAAACTTAAGAGTGAGGCACCGATGTCAGTTGATTTTACGAATAACCGCGAGATGAATAATCCCGAGCTTCCAATATTAGATCCAGAAGCACCGCAAGGAACTTACAATGTGTTTGGAAACGGTGTTCTGGCCTGGATGGGGATAGGAGACAATAGCGATTGGGGGCGTGGCGTAAAGGTTGCCGTGCTTGATTCGGGGATCAATATGCATTCGGCACTAGCGAAAGCTAATATAGTCAGGTTAGACTTGGTAGGCGGGAATGGACTTGATCCGTCCACTACTGGTGCGCATGGTACTTCTGTAGCATCCCTCATTGCGGGCAATAATGAGTTTATGCGTGGTGTTTCACCAGCAGCAGATATTCTCGGTATACGTGTCGCTGGCGAGAATGGTCAGGGCGACCTCTTTACTGTAGCGCAAGGTATTATAACGGCCGTTGACTCAGGCGCAAATATTATAAACGTCTCCATGGGAACAAGATCTGATAGCTATCTTTTACGTGATGCAGTTAACTATGCAGCAGAGCATGGTGTGCTTGTTGTTGCGGCAACAGGCAATGACTCATCATACGGGGTATCATTTCCTGCAGGGTATGAAAGTGTAGTAGCCGTGCCAGCTGTTGATGCTGCGGGGCGGCATATGTATTTTTCAAATAGAGGCGAGGCTGTTGATATTGCAGGGCCAGGTTTAGGGGTAAATGCCGCTGGTGTAGGTGACACAATGGACTCTTTTAGCGGAACCTCAGCAGCATCACCATTAATCAGTGGTGCAATAGCAGCCATTATGTCGGAGACGCCAGGTCTCATAGCAGCAGATGCACTAGCCATCCTGATATATTATAGTGATGATGCTGGCAAACCCGGACCAGACGAGGAGCTCGGTGCCGGTCTTCCTAATATGCGCCGTGTGATGGAACGTGATACAAAAGGAATATATGATATTGCCGTTAACACACCGTACCTCACAACAATTGAGCCTGGCGGTGATGTGGAGCTCGTTGTAACGCTACAGAACAGAGGTACGGAAAATATCTCCAGAGTAGAGTTAAACGTCAATATCGATGATGCAAGATATTCCACATTTTTCCAAAATATTGTTGTGTCGCAGAGTGTAAACGAGAACTTTCGTATACCTGCTAGTAGCTTGAATGCGGCGGGTAATATTGCCGTAACTGCTGATGCTACTATTGTGGGTGCAACTGATACTTATCCCAACAATAACTCCATGCGGATAAATGTATTCTTTGAGCCTAAGAAGGCGGAGTAGTTGAACCAAATTAGATCAAGCAAAATGATTTACAAATAGATAGCTCTATGTTTTAGTAATGTTATGAATTTAGAACAAGAAAACATGGTAGAGGTAGGTGAGTATCGCGCTGTTATTGCAACACCGTATATTGATATGCTTACTGAACATCTACCGAAAATAAAAGATTTGATTAGTGCAGATGATGCAGAGGTCTTGGCCGCTGGCAGAAATAGTAATGTCAGAATAAAACTTTCCGTGCAGGGGCAAGAGCTGGATCTGGTTGTTAAGTCATTTGGGCGCGAATCCGTGCTCAAGAACTTGGTTGACCATTCTCGTGGTAGCAAGGCGCACAGAACTTGGCTGGTCGCTAGGCATTTACAGAAGCATGGTGTCGGCACACCTGAACCGGTAGCCTTTATGGAGCAGTGGCAAGGGAAACGGCTGGCAGAAAGCTATTTTATATCCATCTATCAGTCAGATGCATCTAATTTTACCGACGAACTTTCGCATCTCTTTAAGGAGCAGCCGGAGTGTTGGAGGTTTATGAGCCTTATGCAGACAGTAGCTGATGCTGTTGCTGATATGCATCGCTGTGGCTGTCAACATAATGATTTAGGGAATCAGAATATCATGCTATCGCGTGATAGTGATGGAGAGTGGGGCGGGGTTCAATTTATCGACCTGAATAGAGCTAACATCACAGAATCACTATCGGATAAAGAGCGTGCACGCGACATCTCTAGAATCTGGTTGCCATCTGATCTATTACGTGTTTTTAAAGAGATCTATTATGGCGGGGAAGTTCCGCCAGCTGACTTTCTTAAATGGGAAGCTGTTTATCGCAAGCGTTATGCCAAACATGCGGCAACGCGTAAGTTGCGACATCCAGTAAAAACGTTTAAAAATAGATGTAAAACAGACACACCGTCTCCTTATCCAGCACCACGTGATTTATGGATTTGGGACGAACGCTCAGCGCAGCCTATAGTAACAATGAAATCTAAAGACCGCCATAAATTCTATTCATCATCATGGATAACACGTCCCATACTTGCCGTTTTATCAAAAGGCTTGTCGGTTAAAAAAGAGTATAAGATTTTGAAAGCGCAATGTTATGGCGAAACAGTCCTGATGAAAGATCGTCTGGGTATTAGCATTGAGCCGCGCGAAGATATATGGCGGCAGCAGTTAGCACTATTGACTGAATTAGGTGATGTGCCTGTTGCTATGCGGTTTTACCATCATGAATCAGAAGAGATCTCAGATTTCAAAATAAAAGTTGTACGTGAATTATCAGACATAGGGTTTTCTGTATCGGCGACCTTAGTCCAGGACCGCCGTGCAGTTAATGATCCAGCTTTATGGAAAACATTTGTGGAAAAAGTTTTATCAGCTACAGCTGATACACTTGAGTATGTTGAAGTTGGGCATGCTATCAATCGAGTGAAGTGGGGGATATGGAGCTTTGCCGAATTAAAGCAGTTGATGTCAATTGTTGCTGATGTTGCTTCTAAGTGGCCACAGTTAAAGCTGACGGGACCAGCTGGAATTGATTTTGAATATCCATTTGTTATGGCCGCCTTAAGAGAGGCGCCGAAGAATATTCATTTTGCGGCACTATCGCACCACCTTTACGTTGATCGACTCGGTGCTCCAGAGAATAGGCAAGAAAAGTTTGATTCGCTGGATAAATTTGCTATGGCGCGGGCGATAGCAAAATCATCATCTGCCTGTGATGATAAATTGATTATTTCCGAGGTTAATTGGCCGCTCAAA
>DAOVUR010000276.1 GCA_030632465.1 bacterium
ATTGCAACTTTAGTTATTCTTGCTGATCAGGTGTTGAAAGCATTTATGTACGATATCAGCAAGCAACTTAGTGTTTTTGTAGGCCTTATTATTACAAACTGTATTGTGATGGGGCGTGCTGAAGCTTTTGCATTACAGAATCCACCTTGGAAATCATTTTTGGATGGGCTTGGTAATGGTTTGGGATACAGTATAGTGCTAGTTTTGGTTGCCGCCATTCGCGAGCTACTTGGTAACGGTAGTATCCTTGGATTCCAGATTCTTGGAGATTGGTATGAGGGTAATACTCTTATGCTCTTACCGCCGGGAGCTTTTGTTATTATTGGGCTTCTGATCTGGTTACAACGTACTTTTATCTCTAAAGAGCTAAGGGAGGAGGATTAACTATTATGCATTTACTTAACTTAGCAATTGAATCTATCTTTATTCAAAATATTCTTTTATCACTCTTCTTGGGGATGTGCTCCTACCTGGCGCAATCAAAGAAGATGGAGTCAGCAAAAGGCTTAGGCATGGCGGTTGTTATGGTGCTTACTATTGCGACACCACTCAACTGGCTTATTAAAACGTTCCTACTGGATAAGGGTGCATTAGCTTGGACGGGCATAGAGGCGTTGGCAACATTGGATCTATCATTCTTAACATTTATCTGTTTTATTGCTGTTATTGCATCATTGGTTCAGATTGTAGAGATGGTAGTAGATCGTTTCTTCCCAGTGTTATATAACAGCCTAGGAATCTTTCTGCCACTGATCACTGTAAACTGTGCGATTCTGGGTGCGGCACTATTTATGGGCGAAAGAGACTATAATTTAGCTGAGGCAACAGTCTTTGGAACATCGTCCGGCATAGGCTGGGCACTTGCGATTATGGCGTTAGCGGCTATTAGAAAGAAAATACGCTATTCTAATGTACCAGCAGGATTACGTGGGCTGGGCATGGCGTTTATTGTTACTGGCTTATTGGCAATAGGGTTCTTATGCTTTTCGGGAATTAGTCTTTAAAGGGAACGATGAAGTTTGAACGATGAACGATGAAGTAAAAAGATTTTGACAAAATAATGTATTAGACAAAATGATTATTTTAAAAGAGGGAATAGTAAAAAAATTATTTTGTCCCTTAATTATTTTGTCTCAGAAGCTATTTTGGTAGGCAACGTCTAAGACGGAGCTGTTAATAAGGAAAAAGATTTAATGTCTGACATGTTAATATTTGTATTGGTGGGAGCAACAGTATTTACTGGGGTGATTCTACTATTGGTGATTTTGTTATCACTTATATCGGCTAAGCTTTCGCCTGGCGGAAGTGTTGATATTGATGTTAATGATGGCAAAAAGAAAGTCTCTATTGAGCCAGGGCAGTCGCTACTTTCAGCACTGGTAGGCAAGAAGATCTTTGTTCCTTCTGCTTGTGGCGGCGGTGGTACTTGCGGAATGTGTAAGTGTGTTGTCACTAAAGGTGGTGGCGATATTCTTGCTACAGAGCTTGGTTTTATCAAGAAGCCTGATCGTCGGAATGGTGTACGCCTTGCTTGTCAGGTGAAAGTCCGTGAGGATATGGATATTGTTGTTCCTGAAGAAGTGCTAGATGTCAAAAAATGGGAATGCACAGTTAAGTCTAACGATAATGTAGCTACATTTATTAAAGAGTTTATTGTTGAACTGCCAGAGGGTGAGAATCTTAACTTTAAGGCTGGCGGATATATTCAGATTGATATTCCTAAGTACAAACTAGGCTTTGATGAATTTGATATAGATAAAGAATATATCGGCGACTGGGAACATTTCAAGTTTCTTGATCTTAAAGCTCATAATGATGAAGATTGCTACCGTGCATATTCAATGGCGAACCATCCGGCAGAGGGTAATCGCGTTATGCTGAACGTAAGAATAGCCACTGCACCGCGCGGCATGGATGTTCCGCCTGGAATCGCATCGTCATACATATTTAACCTTAAGCCTGGCGATAAAGTCATGGTTAGTGGTCCGTATGGCGAATTTTTCCTTAAAGATACTGAGCGCGAGATAGTCTTTATTGGTGGTGGTGCTGGCATGGCACCGATGCGAAGTCATATCTTTGATCTATTCCACACTAAGAAGACTACTAGAAAAGTCAGTTTCTGGTATGGTGCGCGTTCTAAACGTGAGATTTTTTATGAAGATGATTTCCGTGACATTGAAAACAATTTTGATAACTTCTCATTTAACGTCGCACTTAGTGAACCACAGCCTGAAGATGACTGGACTGGATATATCGGCTTCATTCATCAGGTGCTCTTAGACAACTATCTGGATCAACACAAAGACCCAACCGAGATAGAATACTACCTATGTGGGCCGCCTATGATGCTGGCTGCTGTTAACAAGATGCTGTATGATCTGGGTGTAGAGTCTGACATGATTGCCTTTGACGAATTCTA
>DAOVUR010000106.1 GCA_030632465.1 bacterium
ATTGGGAAGCTGAGGGTTTAATACCCCGCAGCTTGCTGCGTCATGAATTGTAGGGCTGGAACGGCTGAGGTACGATGCCTTCCAGCCAGGTCCGGCGGGAAGGTTTCGCAAGCTCAACCTGCCCGCATTGCTTCGCAAAGCGATGCAGGCGGGCCGTTCCAGCCCTACAGTAAATAGATACCTTCGGGGCTCGCCCCGAGGAGCATCATTAGTTGGATTTTCGCGATAGGCGTTAAGGCTTTCAGCCGTGCCCGCTCTACAGCTTTTGGTCGAGAGGATTAATGCGACATTACCCTTAGCTATACATGCTTTTATTCTCTGTTCTTGCTTTTGTATCTAGCTATGTATAGTATCTCTTTTCTTTTAAGCACCCGTGGCGCAACTGGACAGCGCATCTGACTTCGAATCAGAGGGTTGCAGGTTCGAACCCTGCCGGGTGCGCCACTTTTTAGTCATAGTTGATAGTGAAAGTGGATACTGTGAAATCACAAAAATTTAATATCTGGTTCGATCCCCTTATATAGTCAATGAAACGTTTTCTTGTATATCTATTTCCAACTATGATGGACATCATGCTCTCTACGGTGATGTTTGTTGTTGCTGTTCGCTTTTCTGAAAGTGGTGCGTCAGCATTGACTGTAGCGTCAACAGGTGCGGTGTGGGCCGTTGTCTACTCGGTATGTTCGCAGATTGCTGGCCGTGTTGTCACTCCGCGTAATGCGGCGGGACTGTTGTGCGCATCATCTGTTTTAGCGGGTGTAGTGGCGCTAGGTCTAATTCTGTTCCCTGCTCTTAATCTGCAGTTTTTATGGGTCGGTATGATGGGGCTTGTTACATCCTTCTTTTTTATCCCGTTCATGATTTTCATGAAAGACATGGAGAGTGGGCGTGGTCTTGGTACTGCACGTGCGACAGCATTATATACATTCTCTTGGAGCATGGGGATGGCAACAGGTCCATTTATTGTTGGGTTCATTTGGGGAAAGCTTGCGCCAGAGTCTGGTTGGGTCTATTGCTATCTGCTCAATATTGTTTTAAGTCTTATTATAGCTTTTGGTATTTGGCCCATCAAAAGAATGGTGGCTAATGCTAAGGTGAAAGAGGTGTCGTTACCTCGTAATGAATGTGACTACTCTGCTATGCCTGACTTGGCATGGATGGGGTGGCTGGCAGCTATAGGTTGTTTTATTGCTATGGCTGTTATGCGAACGCTCTTTCCGTATCACGCATCACTATTGGATATTCCTAAAGTGCATCAGGGCAATATTTTGGCACTAGCCTGCTTTTCGCAGGCGTTTACTGCGCTATTTCTCATCAAGAGTCGCTACTGGATGTATAGAACTATTCCTGTGGCGATATTTGGTCTTTGTGGTGTTGCTGGTATGCTTCTTTTTAGTTTTGGGAGTGTGACATACATGTTTTATATAGGTGCGTTAATATTTGGCATCTATACTGGAGCTTTTTCCTGTTACCTGGTTTTTCATTCATTAGTGCACCCTGAGAAGAGTGCTAAATATCTTTCGATTAATGAGACGATTGTCGGTCTGACAGGCATGTTTAGTCCTGTTATTGCTGGTGTTATTGCCAATTCTGTAAATGTTGGGATGTCATATTTGGCATGTGCAGTATTGGTGATGTCGATTGTGATTGTTAAGATTGTGATTATGTGTAGAATGCGGCTTGTTAATTAAAGGTGAAAAATGGAAATAGCGATTAGGTTAATAGCACTTGCAGTGGCAATTATTATTCATGAGATAGCGCATGGTTTTGCGGCACATCTGCTCGGTGACCCGACGACAAAGGATGCTGGACGGTTAAGTTTTAATCCATTAGTACATATTGATACTTTTGGTTCAATTTTACTGCCTGCAATGCTGGTCTTAACAGGGAGCCCGGTATTGTTGGGGTGGGCGAAGCCGGTTCCTTTTAATCCTGCATACTTTAAGGATCCTAAACGAGGAATCATGTATGTTGGTGCAGCTGGCCCTGTCTCTAATCTTATATTGGCGGTTGGTGCAGCTATTGTTTTTAGACTTTTTCCTATCGGTGGAGTTGCCGGGCTTTTCCTTGTGCAGTTTTGCGTTATCAATGTGGTTTTAGCTGTGTTTAACCTGATCCCGATTCCACCGCTGGATGGATCAAGGGTTGTAGTTGGTTTTATGCCAGATGATATTGCAGAAAAATATCTTCAGTTAGAGCGCTTTGGATTTATCATAATCTTCGGCTTGCTCTATCTGAATGTGTTAGGATTTATTGTTGGCCCTGTCGTGAACGGTATACTTGGATTTTTGTTGGGCTAACTAGAGCCTCACTAGTATATGAAATATTATCGCTCTTCTATGGCAGCCGTAATCATTGCGTAGTAGTTTTCGAATGGAACATATTCAGGCACGCTATTGCCGGTACCAAGTGCATAGCCACCGCGATCAGCAGTACGCTCTAGCATAGCTTTTGATCGGTCGTACACTTCTTGCGGGGTCGAGCGACATACAAAATCTAGATCCATGCCGCCCATTATTGCAATGCGACCACCATACTGTTCGTATGCTTCTTCTACAGGTTGGATGATGTCTTCGTAAGAATGTTTGCCGTCATATTTAATTTCATCAATGATGCTGTCGTACATATCAATCTGGTTTCCGCACGAATGTAGGATGACGGGCTTACCGGTAGCATGGATAGTTTCTGCTATTTTTTTATGTAGTGGAACAACGTATTCCTTCATGATGTCAGGCGATAGCATAGATTGAGTTTTGAAGCCCCAGTCATCATTTGAGATACAGGCGCCTACAGTATCGAAGCTAGCTACTATTTCATAGTGGCGTGCAAGTACTTTGCCAATTTTATCAAAAACATCTTTTGCTAGATCAGGTTCGTCGATTATCATGTAGCATAAGTTTTCGAAGCCAACTAGCATGATGGCGTTTTCTAGTACTCCGCCTGGGCCTTGTACGATTAGTTTCATGCCGTCAGGCAGTTCCGTTTTGATCTTTTCTAATGATGAGTAGTCACACTTGTCGGGGGCCGGCCAAGGGTATGCGTCGAAATCGGCGCGGCTATTGATTAATGTTCCGCCTGATGCGTGAAACCCGCCCATGTCATCATCACCAAGAGTGAATTTGAGTTCTGAGCCGACCCATGTTGTGTAGTCGTAACCAGTCATGTGGTATGACTGAACTAGATCCTGTAGATGCGTGAAAGAACTGTTGCGCACAACTTTGCGTCCTGTTAGCTCACTATATAGATCTGCGTTCATAAAGAACTCAAACAGAGTAGGGCGAGATGGAGCTTCTCTTTTTAACACTGTTAATATGTTATTGAAGTCTGGTTCGAGTTTCTTTGCTGGCTTTGTGAATGTTCTGCTAGTCATATCAATACCTCTGTTTATGTTTCCTGTTTGATTAATTAATAATGCTAATATTTCATATTATAATTGATTAGTCTTTGGCTTATATGATAAATATGTATCCTAATCGCTACTATAGGAGTGGGCGGGGATACGGGGTATAGTCAAGTAGTAGTTTTTATTGATAGTTGAGCATTTTTTGAGCTGGATCAAAGATAAAGTCAATAGTCAAGGTCTGACCCTGAAGGAAGAAAAACATGGAAATAGAAAAATCATTTCGATCTGAAGATGTCGGCGTTAGCTCTGGTGTGGCTGTTGGTGTTGGGCTGCTGCAGGAGTTGCGGCCTTATATACGTCAGTGTGGTGCAGAGCGTCGTGGGGCATGGAGTATTAAGGAACGATCTTTGCTCGATTATCTGTTGATATATATTGAGGAGGGGCGCGGTCTGTTTGAAATTAATGGTGTTCAATATGATGCCGAAGTTGGGGACCTGTTTTGTATCCCGCCGGCTACATTGCATTCTCTGGATGGGTATGTACCATCGATGGTATGTCCGTTTGTGCATTTTGATCTTCAGTATAGAGAAGAGGAGAGCCATTGGGGTTTTACTGTCCCAGGCGGCATGACGGATTTAAGTGATGTTGCGCCGCTTATGCATCCGCCTGTTTCTGCGGAGCTGTCGCAAAGGTTGATAGGGAAAATCAATTCTTATACAACAAGACGGGTTGGCGATATATTACGCAGAATAAATGATGAGTCTGTGCGTGCTCAGCCATATAGTCAGTTGATAATGTCAGGCTTGATGTTAGAGGCGTTAGCAGAAATATTTCGTGGACAAGATGGGTTGTCACATATGAATAATTCTCATATTCCGCTACTAGAGGATGCGGCTGAGTATATCAGGAAAAATTCTACTAAAAAAATAAGTATGAATGATATTGCTGATATGTGTTTTGTTGCACCAAGCTATTTTCGGCGTCTATTTGGACATCATTTTGGTTGTTCGCCACGTAACTATCAGCGTCGTGCTCGTATGATAGTTGCCAAGGAGTTGATGCTTGTCTCTGGTATGAATCTTACGGAGATAGCTTATGAAATAGGGTATGCTACTGTGCATAGCTTTTCGAAGGCATTTCGTGCTGAAGAGGGGCTTAGTCCTAGTCAGTATCGAAGCTACGGAAAATAACTTGATCAATTTATAGTCCTGAGATAATATGACATGTCAATTTGATTTGTTTATATCCTTAGCGTGAAAGGTGAGTATGGATTCTGTAAATATATTTATTGAGATTAAGCGACATTTATCGAAAATGCCGCCTCGTCAAGCTACTCTTGCTCGGTTTATTCTGCAGAATGCTGATGAGGCAAAGCAGATTAGTCTGCAAGAGATATGTCGTGTGTGTGAAACATCGGAGCCTGTTGTGTTTGCCTTCTGTAAGCGACTAGGTGTAAAAAGTTTTACAAACTTAAAAGTGCTGATAGCGGAGTCTATTGGCATGTATCGCGCTGATGATTCAAAAAAGAATAAAATGCCACAAATGATTATTGATAAGGAACTGCATAATGCTAAGTCCAGCAGTGAAGTGTTTGGATTTATTTCTGACTTGTACATTCAGTCGATTGAGGAAACTTCAGCGAGCCTTGATTATGATAATTTCAATAGTGCGGTAGGTCTACTCTTGAAGGCTAGCAGAATTGTTATTATTGGGGTGGGTGTATCTGGAGATCTTGGATATGTAGTTTCGTATAACTTTCTTAGAAATGGAATACCTGTTTCGTGGACTAATGATCCTCATCATTTTTTCACTCATATTGTGCAACTTGGTAAGGATGATGTATGTATAGCGTTATCGCAAACAGGGAACCAGAAAGATACAATTGAAGGTGTTAAGTTTGCACGTAAGCATGGGGTAAAAGTTATATCTATTACTTCTGATTCCTCATCATATCTTGCAGAGTTCTCTGATGTGCTTTTGTTGACTGGCCCTGTGCCTGTCCAGCCATTTACTCATTTGAGTATAGGTGCATCAATTGGTCTACCTATTCTGCTTGTGGCTGATGCGTTGGCTGTTGCTTTTGGTGCGGCGGGAAATAGAGAGCAGTTTTGCGAGCGTCAAGAGCGTGTTGTTGAAGCAATGAAGGAAAAAATTGTTGGTGCTGGTAATGCTGTAACTTAGTGGTGTAACTATTATTTGTAGACGTCTACGCATGTTTTGTGTATTTTTAATTTTTATGTACTTTTAATATAGGTTAGTAGTTTCTTTGTACTAAGGATAAATAGTGTGAAATGGTATTTAGGGATTTAGATGTTTGGGTTTTAATGGAATCTAATATATAAGGAGTTCGATATGAAAGATAAGAGACTAGTAATTGTTGGATTGTTGATGGCTATAGGGGTGTTGGGTGTTAGTAGTGTTAGTGCTGCGCCAGTTCTTAGTGCTGGTAGTTTCTGGAGATCACAGATTTCGTTTAGGCCAGCAGTGACCACTGCGGGTGAGAGTATAGGGTTGCTTGCGGGTATACAGACTGCGCCACCACCAGCGACATGGGCAGATGTTAATTTTGATGATAGTAGTTGGATTCGTACGCATGGACCATTTCCTGGCAATCTATTTTCGGGTACGGCTGCACCTACTTTGGCAACGCTATATCTTCGTGGTGAGTTTATCGTTACGGATGTTGCGGCCGTAAACGATCTTACACTATCATTAACTTATCGTGGTGGTGTGGTTGTTTATCTGAATGGGAAGAAGCTTAAACAGCAAGATTTACCAGCAGAGGTTACTTCAGTAACTGCGGCGACAGCTTACGGTAAAGAATCGTATGTTAGTGCCAGTGGTAAAAGGTTGCCAACTGCATCTAATAAAAATGGCATAAGCAAGCTACTGAAAAAAGAGCCAGAGGCGGCAGTAGGTCTTGATGCACGTCTGCGTAAGCTTGAGGCAATCAAAATCCCGGCAGACTTATTAGTAAAAGGTGTGAATGTGATTGCTATTGAAAGTCATGCGTCTGATTTTCATCCGGGGGCTATAGTATGGAAAAAAAGGAAGCCGTGGTCTGGTTGGGCGCATTTTGGTTTATATAGCTTTGATTTAACGGCTGCTGGAGAAGGCATTGTCTCTAATGTGGAGCGCGGCAATGAGTTTCAGGTTTGGAATGCCGATATAAACCAGACCGTAGATCCACGTGATTATGGGTATTGTGACAATAAAGTGAAGCCTATGCTTATCGTGGGTGCAAAAAACGGTTCCTATTCTGCTCAGATTGCAGCTGGTTCAAGAAGTGATATAGAGGGTTTGAAAGTTACTATGTCATCGTTAAAGAGTGGTAGCAAGATGTTGGGTGCTGACGTTTGTAAGGTTCGCTATG
>DAOVUR010000289.1 GCA_030632465.1 bacterium
AAGCTTCTTTATTGGCTGTTGAGTTGGCTAAGGCTCTTCGCATACCGGCGTTCGTTAGATCTGTTCAGAGAGTTAGGCCTACTGATAGTCAGGTGACAATGAATGCCCGGCAGCGATATAAGAATGTGCGCAATGCTTTTGAAGTACGGGACAGGGCGTGGGTTGATGGTAAAAGGCTGTTACTCATTGATGATGTAATGACAACTGGCGCCACTGTCGGTGAAGTCGCACGGGTGTTGAAGGAAGCTGGTGCAGCAACTGTTCATGTACTCACTGTTGCGAGAGGGTAGGGTAGTGAATAATTAATAGTGAATAGTGAATAGTGAATAGTTGTGGATGTTTTATAGTGGAAAACGGTGCGCTATGGGACAGGGTGAAAATGAACGATGAACGATGAATGATGAGCGATGAAGTAAAAAACAAAAACTAAACAACCAATGCCACAACAGAAGCTGAAATGCCGTGTGTTACATCAACGCTTCGGCTCCATTCGGGGATCTAGTGAAAAATGAAAAGAAAAACTCCCGGCCGTGTTAACGAGCGGGAGTTATATTTTAGTTGATAGCTATTTGTTCTCTGCCTGTAGCCTGTAGACCGAGGACTGTAGACTATTTTCTTTTATATTTTTGCTTCTGCCATCCAGTTACCATGAAGGTTACAGTTTTCGATAGCTGTGATTGTTCCTTTAGGATCTGCAAGATGCAGGGCACATGCTGGGTTACATACTTCAGGAGAAAGCCATACGCGTGATATGAATTTTCTGTTTAGGTAGTAGTCGATGTAGCGGATGAAGTGTTCCTTGGTCATAAGATGCTTGATTTCGCCAACTCTTACATGTACATCTGTACAGCACTCGTCAGGAATAAGTCCGCATTCTTTTACGATCACGATCTGAGGTATATGTTTTTTCTCAGCATCAGTCAGTGCAGCAGGATCTGCTGGGCTGTTGATAGCTTCTGCATTTTCGACAAAGGCATTCTCTGCACGACAGACTAGGCATGGTCCATTAACTTCTTCAAACTCGATATGTCCACAAACTTTACATTCTAATGTTTTCATTTTAATTTCTCCTTATTTCTATCTATTCAATAAATGTACTCTTGTAATCTGATATTGTCAATATGGTACACTAATCCATACATGAGTCAAGTGGTTATGTTAACGGAGTTAAGTTTTTTTATAGCAGTAATCAGCAAAGAAAGGCGTTATTAGGCCAAAAGTGTGGAAAAATCGATGTCTGGTGTAGTTGCGGTGGGGATTGACGGAATATCTACTATATTACAGTGGTAGTTACACTGTTTAAGATTCGTTGCAAATATATTGCGTGAATCTGTTGTGATATTTCCGTTTGTTGCATTGTGTAGGTTGTAGGCTATGCCGAGTAGTTTGATCTTGTTCTGTTTCAGTAGCTCAATAGACATCAGGGTATGATTGATACTTCCGAGAGCGGGAGAGCTAACTAATATTACTGGGTATTCGCGTTCCTTAATTAGGTCGATGACTTTTGTTTTTTCTGTAAGAGGGACATATAGGCCGCCGACACCTTCGACTATCACATAATCATATTTTTCAGCTAATTCGTCTGTTGCAGCATTAATCTTGTTTATATCGATTTCGGTCCCAGCAAGTTTAGAGGCTAGATGCGGAGACATAGGTGGCTCGAAAATATAGGGGCAGGTTAGGCCGGCTTTATCTTCTTCGGTTAACGTAATCTCCATTAGTTCACGATGCTTTAGAATATCTTCAGATTCGCCGATACAACCTGTTTGAGCGATCTTCTGTGTGATTACTGAGTATCCTTGTTGTTTCAGGTAGCGTGCAATTAAACCAGTGATATAAGTTTTCCCTATATCTGTATTTATGCCAGTTATGAAGATGATATTGTTTTTCTTATGCATTATTTTGCCTCAAGGATAAAGTATAGAGGGTTGTATGTAAGGCTTACTTTATTGTTGGATGAGAATATCTTTATATATTCGCAAGAGAAGTTTTCGAGGTCTGCACGTTTCCAGCGTTGTGTTCTGATTGCGTTTACGCCCATCTGCTTTAGATGTTTTAAGACCTCTTTTGGGCTCTCAAAATAGCGGGTGTCTGTCTCTTCGTGGGCGGAAAGTATTATGAAGTA
>DAOVUR010000112.1 GCA_030632465.1 bacterium
ATCTGTATCAACTTCATTATCAAACTCTTGTATCCAGCCGGTATCAAAACCAAGCCTCTCAACCTCATCACAAACCAAATCGTACTCCGCCCTATTTATCCGTCTACCCCAAGACTGATACTCTCCTGATGCCGCCTGATATAGTGGCAAATATTGTGCCATTATGCTGACAGGCATCTCCGTCCCGATCGTTTCAGCAAGCCAGCGTAGATTTTGAACAACCTCATCAGCTCGTTCTGGCAGAATAAGCAGACGGCAAATAACACCCGATTCTGCTACTCCATCATCATTTACAACTAAAGGACCTGCAATAGCCCACATTTTTACCACTGCTTGGCGTGCAATTTCAACATAATTCACAGCTTTAGAGCCGATTTTTGCCGACTCTTTTTCTGCATATCGCAAATCAACAAGAAAGAGACTAACCCAATCAGCAACAGATTTCAAGGTTTCTAAGCTCTCAAAACCACTACTATTATACACAATAGGTAGCTCATACCCCGACTGCTTAGCTAACTGTAAGGCAGCCTCAATCTGCGGAATCCAGCAAGTGGGACTTACCATATTCCAATTATGACACCCCTGCTCCGCCAGCTCTATCAATATAGATGCTAACTGCTCTACACTATATACAGTACCTTCGCCACCTTGACTCCATGGATAGTTCTGGCAATATATACACTTTAGTGTGCAGCTACTAAAGAAAACCGTCCCCGAACCATTAGCCCCAGATATAGGTGGTTCCTCGCCATCATGCAGGCCATAACGAAAAATCTTGGCATCTGTAGCTGCACCACAAAAGCCAACTTTTCCTTCAGCTCTATTAACCCCACATTCACGTGGGCATAGCGTGCAACTAGTCGGAGCAAGAGATTCAGTGATGTTAATCATAGTCCTATCCCTCTCTGCACCATTTTCAACATAAAAATTTAACATATTGAACGTCCAACATCGAACACTCAACATCGAACATCGAATGAATTATTTTCTTTTATCGTTTTCTTTGGCTGTTTTTATACTTGTCACAAATATTCTTATTAACTCTTCTGTTTCTTCTAATATTCTATCGAGTTTTTCGGCTGGCTCAATCAACGGAATGCGTTGGATAAGCTTCAACCATCTTTTTGTTTCTCTCAGCTCTTTTAGCGAAATCCGCAATTTATGAACGAAATCTCTTGGTGATTCCGCAGCTTGCGCTTCTCCATGATTCGGATAAGGGGACGTCCCCGAACGTAACAATTGCCCTGCTATATGGTTTCCAACCCTCGTGTTCGGCAGTTGTTCTACAACTCTGATTATCCTAACAGAATATTCCAATAAACGTTCTTCCAAATCATATTTGTGACTATGCATTATGTTGAATGTTCGATGTTGGATGTTCGGCGTTCGTTTTTACCCTTTACCATTTATACTTCACCCTTTGCTATGCTTCTTCGGATGCATGCGCAGCAACAACCTTCTGTGCTACATTAGCAGGAACTTGATCATAGCGAACAAACTCCATTTCAAACGAACCACGCCCTGCGGTAATACTACGCAACTCTGCAGAATAACGGAAAAGCTCTGCTTTAGGCACCTCAGCAGTTAATATCTGAACACCACCATCAGTAACATCTACCCCAAGAATACGACCACGTTTATGATTAAGGTCGCCATTCACGTCGCCCATGCACTCATCAGGAATAGTAATCTTCACAGACATAATCGGCTCAAGCAATACTGGCTTAGCATCACTCATTGCTTCACGTAATGCGCGTGATGCTGCAATTTTAAAGGCAACTTCAGATGAATCAACATCATGGTACGAGCCATCATATAGCGACACTTTAACATTTGTCACAGGAAACTTAGCCATACAGCCTTCGGTCATACCTTCTAGCAATCCTTTTTGAACTGCAGGAACAAAGTTACCAGGAATAGCACCACCAACAATATTGTTATCGAACCACTCATCATCACCAGCAGCATTAGGCATAACTTTAAGATAAACTTCGCCATACTGCCCACGTCCACCAGACTGTTTCTTATGTTTGTAATGACCCTTACCCTCAGCCGTTATCGTCTCGCGATATGGAACCTTTGGTGTAGAAAGAACAACATCAACATTACTACGTCTCTTCATTAATCCAACAGCAACATCAATATGTACATCTCCCAGTCCTTCAAGAATAACCTCTGTCGTATCCTTATCACGCTCAACCTTAAGCGTAGGATCATCCTCACAAACCCGTGTTAATGCTTCGCCAATCTTATCCTCATCAGCCTGCGTCTTAGCTGTTACCGCCTGGAACATTACAGGTTTAGGAAAATTAATATTTCTACAAATAATATCCTTACCCATCGCACATATCGTATCACCTAATGTTGTGATTTTTAGTTTTGGGATAGCAATAATATCACCAGCTTTAGCCGACTCTATTGGATTCTGTTTTTTACCATTCACAAATAATAGAGCGCCAATTTTCTCTTTGGCTTTTTTTACCGGATTATAAACTTCAGATTCAGCAGTGATTGTTCCGCCCTTAACACGAACAAAAGTTAGCTGTCCAACAAATGGATCATGCACAGTACGCCAGACTAGACCAACAAAAGTCTCATCTCCACCAGGATGAATAGGCTCGCCATTACTGTCATTATACTCACGAGTCTCCGGCGACGGCAACAGACGTGAGATGCCATCTAACAATGCATCAATACCAACGTCCTTTAATGCGCATGCAACAAATACAGGAACCAATACACTGTGCGCTACTGAATCGCGCAACCCATCAGCAATCTCTTTAGGCGAAAGCTCTTCACCGCCAAAATATTTTTCAATAAGAGTATCATCAGTCTCTGCTGCCAACTCAACTAGATGCCCCTTAATTGCTGAAACCTGCTCTGCAATTTCCTCAGGAATATCTTTTGCTCCAAGAACGTCAATCACGCCACCACAGGAATCTACCGGCAAAACAACCGGCACACAGTTATCACCAAACGACTTCGTAATATCTGCCATAGTTTTTTCAAAATCAGTATTATCACGGTCTAGCCCCGTAATAACAATTGCTCGAGCAATCCCCTGCTTCACGCAGAGTTTCCAAGCACGACGTGTTCCCACCTGAACTCCCGATGAAGCATCAACTGTTATCACACCAGTCTCCACAGCACGACTAGCTGCAATTACCTGACCATAAAAATCCATATATCCGGGAGTATCAATTAGATCCATTCCCATCACATGACCATCAGCGCCCTTATACTGCTTGGAAAAAGAAGTGGAAAATATTGAAATGTTACGACTCTTCTCTTCATCAGTGTAATCTGATAAACTAGAACCATTATCAACAGAGCCCAGTCGATCATTAATACCAACTTTATAAAGAATAGCATCTGTAAGAGTAGTCTTACCACTCCCCGTATGACCCATAATAGCAAAACTTCTGACATCAGCAATTGGAACATTCTTCATACCTGTATTTCCCTTTATAATAATGGTTAAAATCACAGAAAGTACATTTCTAGCATAAACAATAACTATGCGCAACTATTTCATATTAAA
This sequence comes from bacterium, assembly GCA_030632465.1. Classification (GTDB taxonomy): domain Bacteria; phylum Verrucomicrobiota; class Kiritimatiellia; order UBA8416; family CAMZLY01; genus CAMZLY01. Next base: position 3,542 of record DAOVUR010000112.1, read on the forward strand.
AGGGCGAAAATAAATTTTTGCATAGCTTTTTATCATCAGCATCGGAGTGCTGATCTACTTTTGGTGAAGCCAGATGTTGCCATTACGTAAATGTGAAGTATGACATCCCGCAAGGCTGGACATTTACGGAAGCTGAATCTTAAATCCCAGATTATCAATACTATTTTCGATTTACCTTGATTTATTATTCAATAATGTCCATAAATCTAACTTGATTTTATACACCTACGAAAGGATTTTTATTATGGAACATGAAAAAAACGAACAAGAGCTTATTACTCCTGAACATCAAAAGCATCATCCACACCTGATTGATGAGGATATGCAGCGCCTAAAAAACTTTAACAATCAACATGGTAAAACCATTACAACCATACTGATGGTCATCCTGATCGGTATTATCGGTTTCAGATTCCTCTCGTCTCAAAAGGCAAAGAAATCTATGGAAGCATCCACAGCACTTGCCACAGCAAGTTCCGTTCAGGACTTTGAGGCTATAGTAGAAAATTATAAGAACATCCCATCAGCGCCAGTTATCAAACTACAGTTAGCAAAGCTATATTTTGATTCCGGTAATTACGACATGGCTATTACTACATATAACGAACTTAAAGAGAAGCATGCCGAAGAGCTAGTTGGTATCGCTGCATCGCTCGGTATAGCTAACTGCCTAGAAGCACGCGGACAGCTAGAAGATGCTCTACAACAGTTCGATAGCTTCATCAGCAACAACCCAGACAACTTCCTAGAGCCACAAGCAATACTTGGCAAAGCTAGAATACTTGATATTCTTGGTAGAACAGCTGAAGCAAAAGAACTTGTTGAAAAATTTATTGTTGATAATCAAGGTAGCGACTGGGTTCCACCTGCAGATGAAGTACTAAAAGAGCTTAAAAGCAAACTGGAAAAAGTAGTAACAGTTGTAGCACCACCAGTTGTAGGATAAATAACCTTACCACTACCTTCCCATAGCCCGGGCAGCATCACGATCTGCCGTCTTGCGGCGCATAGATTCACGCTTATCGTGCATCTGCTTACCTTTACAGAGACCAAGATCAATTTTAACGTTTCCTCGTTTGAAATACATAGAGAGTGGAATCAAGGTCTGCCCTAAACGCTCAACATCAGCTCTTATTTTACGGATTTCTCGACGATGTAAAAGAAGTTTACGTGGACGATCAGCAACATGATTATAGTGCCCACCATGTGAATATGGCGGAATATCGACACCATGCAGAATAATCTCATCATTCTCTATACGAGCATAGGATCCAACAAGACTAACATGCCCATCTCTAATAGACTTAACCTCAGATCCACGCAGTACGACACCAGCCTCAAACTTTTCAACTACAAAATAGTCATGCAAAGCCTTACGGTTTGACGCAATACGACTACTGCCTTTATTAGATGAAGCCATGATAATTCCCCATAAAAAATTGCGCAACTCTACAAGCATAGCAAAAGCATGCTTAACAAAGAAGCGCAACGCACAAATTAAATATATCAGTTTTACTCTACTGACTGCTTTTGGCGACCTAGAAGCCGATTTCGGCAATTATCTTGCCCTGAGCAATCTCACGTAAAGCTGTATCAACCTTCTCTTCATCCCAACTTTCAGGACGAACATAAGGCTGGAAACCAGAGTTTAACTGGCGAACACGTTTAGATACCATATTTACTAAAACAGGGACACATGGTATCCGCTCTTTAGCTTGTTCAAGAAGTTCTGAGTTCATAATTATTTTTTCCTATTAATAGATAAAGCGGGGGCATAGTATGCTCCCCGCTCAATTAAGTCAAACAATTATATTTTTTTACATCATGCCGCCCATGCCACCCATGCCGCCCATGCCGCCCATACCACCCATATCAGGTGGAGGCATCATTGGCTTATCCTCTTCAGGCATATCAGTGATCATGCACTCTGTTGTAAGAAGCATACCAGCAATACTTGCGGCATTCTGCAAAGCAGTACGAGTAACCTTAGCAGGATCAAGTACACCAGCTTTGATTAGATCGCAATATTCACGTGTAGCAACATTGAAGCCATTGCTTCCCTTTGCTTTAGCAACTTCCTGCACAACAATAGCAGGCTCCATTCCAGCATTGATAACTAACTGACGCAATGGTGTTTCAAGTGCAGCATTAACAATGTTAATACCAACCTGAGCATCACCTTCAGCTTCAAGCTTAGTAAGTACTGAACGGGCACGTAGCAACGCTACACCACCACCAGCAACAACACCTTCTTCAACCGCAGCGCGAGTAGCATGCAACGCATCTTCAACACGAGCCTTCTTCTCTTTCATTTCAGTTTCAGTGATAGCTCCAACATTGATTACAGCAACACCACCCGCAAGTTTAGCTAGACGTTCCTGCAATTTCTCACGATCATAATCAGAAGAAGTATCTTCGATCTGACGCTTGATCTGCTTTACGCGACCCTGAATTGCAGAAGTTTTACCGCCACCTTCAACAATAGTTGTGCTGTCTTTATCAATTGCAATGTGACGTGCAGAACCAAGATCTTCAAGTGTGACATTCTCAAGCTTTTCACCAAGCTCTTCTGTTAGACATTTGCCGCCAGTCAAAATAGCAATATCTTCCATCATAGCTTTACGACGATCACCAAAACCAGGAGCTTTAACAGCACAGCAAGTCAATGTACCACGTAAACGGTTAACAACTAGAGTTGCCAATGCTTCACCCTCAACATCTTCAGCAATAATCAAGAGCTGTTTGCCAGCCTTTGCAACCGACTGCAGTAGCGGTAGCAATTCCTGAAGGTTAGATATCTTCTTTTCGTGAATCAGGATAACAGCATTATCCATAACGCATTCCATTGTGTCCGCATTTGTGGAGAAGTATGGTGACAAGTAACCTTTGTCAAACTGCATACCTTCAACTACGTCCAATGTAGTATCCATTGTCTTGGCTTCTTCGACAGTAATAGTACCATCTTTGCCAACCTTATCCATTGCATCTGCGATGATATCACCG
>DAOVUR010000228.1 GCA_030632465.1 bacterium
AATAATGCGTCAATTTCTGTTTATTATTGACGTACAGCTCTATTATATATGATTTTATAAGAAATTATTGATTGAAGTAGGAGTAAAAGAAAATGTATCTATTTTTTGACACAGAAACAACTGGGTTGCCGCGTGACTGGATAGCACCCGTTCCTGCTGTCCATAGCTGGCCACGCAGGATTCAGTGGGCCTGGATTCTTTGCGATGACAACGGAGATCGTATTGAGGCAGATGACTATATTATCAAGCCAGAAGATTTTACTATTCCTCAGGATGCAGCTAAGGTTCATGGTATATCAACGGAGAGAGCGATTGCGGAAGGTTCTGACCTAGAAGCTGTTCTGGTTATGTTTAATGATTTGGTGGAGCAGTCAGAGTTTATTGTTGCACATAATATAAACTTTGATGAGAAGATTATCGGTGCGGAATTCTTGCGTAAAGGGATAGAGTCATCATTTGAGCAGAAGAAAAAGATCTGCACTATGAATGCATCTACTGACTATTGTGAGATTCCAGGACCTTATGGATATAAGTGGCCGAAACTATCGGAACTGCATATAAAACTGTTTGGGGTAGATTTTGAGGAGGCGCACGATGCATCAGTTGATATAAATGCAACAGAGCGATGCTTCTGGGAGATGCGTCGTAAAGGGATTGTATAGTGAGAGGTACTGGCTTTTATCGACTTACAGCCTCTTTAGTTATATCAGCCCATTCGTAAAGGCGATCTTTATTTCCCATCAGAGTCTGTAGTTCGCGGAGAATGGCTTGATACGAACTCCCTTTTAGCATGGCCGCTTCGCGTTCAATTTTTTCCTTCATAAAAGCAGTATCGCTAGAGACAACAATATCTGATGCTAGGTGGCGCCACATAATGCAATGTTTCTTGTTAACTTTTTCAATTAGCAATTCAGTATTTGTCCAATCGCTACATACCATAATCTTAAGATTCGGTATTGCGAGCACCGGATCAAGTTTTTGGGTTAGATTCTCGCAGCACCCGTACGACACAGCACCAAATCGCTCGAATATTTTCTTCTGGTAGTTAAGCAAGAACTCTTCGAACATATCAGGGCTCACTTGGTCAAGCTCCTGTGAGTTGCCTGCCATCCAGCAATCTTTTAATGTATATTTGCCATCTGCTGGCTCTGGCCTTAGTGGATCACTTAAGAACATTGGCTCATCAGTGTTGGGGACTATATTGCCAGTAGCCTCTATTTCATCAAGGAGATTCATTGTTCCTTGAAAGATAACATTGATCAGCTGATGTACGCGTTCTGGTTCAAGTATTGTGTCCATCATTAGCGCCTCCATGCCGCGCAAGTCAGTGGCAGGATAGGCTAGTGTGGCATTACTGGCGTAGCCGATAAATGGTGCAAGCTTTACTGGCATAATATCACCTAGAATTTCTGCGAATAGATCTACTTCCTCTTCCGTTGATTCTTTATTATATCTATATTGTGGTATCTGTAACTTATCGAAATCTTCATAGGTTTCTAGTGATGGTTTATATTTCCATGCGCCACCTTCATCCTCACTGGCTTCATGTACGATATCAAGACCCCAGGTATTAGATGGTGTCACATCATAGTGCATACCGAGTTTGAAGTATGGGGTAACGGGGGAGTCATCATCAATATCACGTTTCATCATTATTTTGTGAAAGTATAGCTCTAGGTTACTGTTAGGTGTCTCTTTGCATACTAGATTATCGGCTGAGATAATTTCGTTCCAGCAGGCAACAGGCTTGCACCAGACTGGTGGACGGTCAGGAGTGCGTAGTGCGTTGACGTCACGCCAGCGTTGTTCGATCTTTCGCATGCGTGGCTCATGGGATAATTCCATTGTCATGCTAGCTAATTCTCGTAGATAACTAATCTCATCCTCTTTGCTAGATACATTAGTTGCCAGTTGCTGCACTTTTTTATAATAGCTGTTCCTCATGACACTCCTTTTTCCTTTTAATCTCTCGAATAAACTATACATTATGATACTTATCTGTTAGTTTCAATTGTGTATACGGTAATTTTATTAGACAAAACGAAACATTAATCAAGGGTTGTTTATAATGAGAAATCAGCCAGTCACAGTTAGGCATAGCAAGTCTAAGTTTGCTCCGTATGCAGATAGCGTTACTGACCGGCATAGAGAGATTGCATCTCTACTTGAACATCTGGCTATAGTACCTATGACTGCTTATCATTATGATTGCAGTAGTGAATGGGCGTTAGTTGGTAGGACATTGCCCAATAGTTATTGGAGTTTTATTACTGAGGGTGACGGTGAGCTCTTGTTAGATGGGCGTAGTATGGAGGTTAGTGCGGGGCAGATTATACTATTCCCAGCAAGAGTGGAACATTCCATTGCTCCTGTTGCGGGTAGTGGCATGTCGATGATCAATGTACATTTTCAAGCACGAGTATATAATCTGATTGATGTATGCGGCTTATTGGGTATGGGCTCAGTTTTTGATGATGTTACAAAAAGGTTCGCTGCGCTTTCAGAAGAGGCCGCGCGATTATATATTTTAAAGCCACCTGGCTGGCTCAGCTATTTCAGATCAATAATTAGAGTGCAGCTTTTTGAAATTATATTAAATAGTGGGGAGGAGTTTAAGTCAGTTACGCCGGAGCTAGAGAAACTATCTAGAATCTATCCAGCACTTGAATTGATAGAGCGAGAGTTTGATGATCCTGGGCTTAGTATAGGCATGCTTGCGGCCGAGCTAAGTGTTAGTGAGGTTTATACTAGAAAATTGTTTAATAAACTATTCGGAATGAGTCCGACAAAGTTTATACATAGTAGAAGAATTGAGCATGCGTGCACGTTGTTGCGGGAAACTGAGTTACCAGTAAAGGTGATAGCACTGCAGTCAGGATTTAATGATCTTGCATTTTTCTACCGTATATTTGTTAGGGCTATGGATATTACACCTGCGCAATATCGGAACTCGCCACAGTTTTGATTTATTGATAAAGCAGAAAATATTATTGTGTTTGTGGCAGTGCCAATGTTCAAACGGCAATGCCTGGCATGCTTGATTTATCAGTTGTTACAGATCTTATACCGCAAATTATAGCGTATTGAGTTAGAAGATAGCAAGCCAGTTGGTTTTATTAATGGGTGAGCTTCTTGGATCTAAGAATTTGGCTTAAATATCTTTGTGATCCTAAGCTGTATGCGATTAAGTATCCATCGGAGCGATTGTGATTTTGACCAGATAGCGGCAGCCGCTCTTTTCTGAAAACTGTTTATAGAAATGTTTGCGCCATCACGCTCAACTTCAATAACAACTCCTACAATCTGTTCTGCTGTTACCCGTTCAGGTCCACCGATATGTCCATCGCCACGTATTAAAAATATCGTGCTATTTCCATCTTTTTTCTTACCAAGAATACGATGGGCAGTAAGTTGACCAGTCGCCTTGCGATAGAATGCAATATCGCCATTTGCAAGACTTTCAGCTGTAGCTGGATTAATTGTTAGAATATCGCCATCTTGTATGAACGGATGCATGCTTCTGCCATGCGCACGAAAGCGTAGCATATTGCCGTTA
>DAOVUR010000285.1 GCA_030632465.1 bacterium
CATCAATATCAAGTGAAAAATTTTGCCAAGCAGCAGATGCGCCTAATGCTTGAATATTGGTAAAAGTAACGCCGTTATCAACACTAAGGAAAATTCCATCGCCGGCATCTATTTCGTCAGCAGCATCGCGGTGTCTAAAGTTGAGTGTGACATCCGTATATCCAGCTAGATTTACTGCTATATCCATCTGATTGGTCGCAATTGCAACATTATCGCTTTTATTATCCATGCGTACTACGTAGTTGGTAGAGATAATTAACCTTTGTGGGTAGATAGTGGTACTTATGCTACCACTTGTTGTTGGCGGTGGTGGATGTGATCCGTATGCAAAGCCACCTAGCACTTCACCAAAACCTGTTGAGATCGAATAGCCAGAGCCATCAAAGAAGCGGTAATTCACACTGTCTTCCCATCCCGCTGCGATTATATAATATTTTCCTCCTGTTAGTGTCGCATTGACATCGTCAGACATAACAAGGTCGTTGCCGGCAGTAGCACTTACGGTGTTAGATGAAATTATGGAGTAAGTTCCGTCGCTGGTGCTACTTTCGTATATTACGAACGTTATATCTGTTGTGTTTGTTCGAATGAGAACTAGTCCCTGACTGCAGAGCAAGGCATCTTGATCGCATTGAAAGAAGTTACCCCGCATTCTGTTGCCGGCGGTGTTATTTTGCGCTATAAACATACTATCAGGAACAGAGTTTGTAACTTTGTCAGTTTCATCAATTGCTATTTCGGTGCGTGCTTCACCATTAGTGGTGAATGTGAAGGGGCTAATGTATATGAAGGGAAAATCAAAGTAGGTGTGAGGCAGTTCGCCAGACTGAAAATCTTCTGTTATGGGAGGTAGAGATGCTCCATGTAGATTTAGTCCTATAATTAGAAAGGTGAGGATCTGCACCATGTAGTTTAGTTTTATTTTCATAGTAGTATAATGAATTATTAATTGAATGAATATACGTAGACTTGTTATTTGTATATCAAACTTTATTTTGTTAGGCAATTAAAGAATAAGGTATTGGTGAAAGTTTGTGGAGTGGTGCGGATTGCGGTGCGGTATTTAAAGGGGTGCAACGAATTCGGAACCCTGCGAATAAAAAGGAAAACGGTGCGCTCTGAAAAGGGTGAATGGTGCGTATTAAAAAAAGGCTGCTCTACGGTGCGGTGCGTATTGCGTGTGGGACTAAACAGGCTCGGAGGCCTGTTTTACTTGGGTGCTTATCTTATATTTTTGTTTCTATTGATATTTTCTAAGTAAAACATTAATATGACATCAATATTCGTTTAGTGCTTATATTTAAGTAGGTGAAAAGATGAAAAAGAGATTTTTATTGGTTAGCTTTGTTCTGCTGAGTGGAATTATCCTTGGCGGCTGTCGCTCTTCTCGTTCCCGCGGGGAGCAGCTGTGGGATGCTATGGAAATATTACCGACAGAGCGACTGCAAGAGGTGGAAACCGCTGGGTATGAAGTTATTTCAGATGAGGAAGTTGCCGCTTCCTCTTTTTCCACTTCGATTGTTAATGCTGTACCGGCTCAAGGTGATGTATGTTTGATAACTGCTGGGGTTGCACTTGAGGATACTGCTGATGTGAGCGGTGAGAATCTTGTTTTTGATGCTGATTTTAAGCCTGTGTTAGGTACTTATTTCTATAGAGTTAGTTGGCGAGGGATCGGGGTCGGTGATGCAGCGGTTCACATAGGTGAGAAGGATGGCATGCACACTATGGAGATCAGGGCAGGTACTGGCAAGAAACTGGATTACCTATATAAAGTGCGATATCGCGGTAAAGCTAAGATGACAATGGATCCTGAAGTGGCCTCGGTGTCGGCGGAGATAGATGCAAAGGTGAAAAATCGTGAACGTACAACCAAACTAGATTTTAAGGATGATGGTGAGGTTGATTTTAAGATGACACGAAAGAAGGAGGGAGCTGTTCGTGGCGTTAAGGAGATGAACATTAAGACTGAGGGGTTTGTGTTGGATCCTTTTTCGGCAGCTTGCCTTGTGCGTAGGCTTGAATGGAAAGTTGGTACGGAGGCGGTTTTTGATGTGATTACTGGAAGTAAAGTTTATGAGTTGAGATTACGTTGTACCAAGACCCGAAGAATAAAGGTTAATGGAGATAAACGTAGAGCTTGGGTTGTTGTTCCTGTTGTCAAAGAGCGTAAGGCTGACGGTGAAGATGTGAATGAGGAACATGAAGATAATGTGAATAAGTCGTTAATAGAGATATATGTTTCTATAGATGGACGTAAAGATATTTTAAGG
>DAOVUR010000254.1 GCA_030632465.1 bacterium
AATCCTCCGATAGTACAGCCAAGTCCAAGCGTAGCGCCTAGTCCCATTAATAGTCCACCGAACAACCCCTTAAATAGTTCACCTGGGGTAGCGATGCGTATGCAGAACTGACGTGCCATCAGTGCGGAGCACATTGCCCCAAGGATGGTCATGAGTCCCAGAAGTCCATAGCGGTTCTCAAGTACAGGCTTTAGGCCTGGAGTTTCCATCACACCTAATACCTGATAAAGATTCTGCCCCCAGTTAACAAAACTGCCAGTACCACCCCAAGGTGACTTTACCAAAAACAGGCATACGTTAATAAACCCAAGTAGAAGTCCTGCCACCCACATGGGCCATACACCTTTGAATAGGGTATTCCACAGTCCTTTCAATTCAATCCATCGTTCATCGCTCATGCATATACTCCTTCAATTAGTTTATGTTATAAAACCTGCAGGCACTACGTTTATATGCTGATGCATATGGCCTGCTTTTGTTGATTCACAAATTAGGATATGTTTATTTTAGAATCGTAATCTAAAATCGAGTCCAGTAATGTAATTATCTGTCCAACCATTTTTTGCGTGGTTGTATGATTGTACCATCATATATATGGACGGAGTTACATGTTTTGACTTGTTGGAAAGTAGACCTAAGGAAAGCCTATTTCTGTCTACTTCATTTATATCGCAGTTAAAAAAGAAATCTTCCCTTACGTATGGCTTGATTTTAGCACTTGTCCAAGACCAAGGTGCAAAAACCATGAATATATTTCTGTAATACAAAAGGTCTTTTCTGTTGAAGTCTTCGTCGTAGTTCCAGTATGAAAAACGACAGTTGTTCTTCAGTTTAGTTTTTCCTAGTTTGTGTGAAAAAATGAAATTAAGGCTGGGATTGTTGATGTTTAGCCATTTGTCACCGTCAAAAGAGTCCAAATTAATCATTTTAATACGGTATGATGGTTTAATGCTCAGCCACTTGGACACTTTGAAAAGAACCCCTGCATCGTAGTGTTGATACCAGAAGTCAGACATGTCATCACCAAACCTAAACATGGCATCAAACGTACCAGTTACATTGTCCGTAATTTTCATCATACCGACTTCGTGAGTCCAGAACTGCAAGTCACCATCTTCATTCACTTTTGCATTTCCTACCGAAGTAAGTGTTAAAATCACAGTTGCCACGGCTACCACTACTATATTTCTACTAATTACCACCATTTACTCCTCCTTTAAGTATTAACACAAGTCACGACACATATTTTCATCACACAGCGAGATGATTAGAGGCAGATAGTAGGGTACTGAGCTAGTAGTGTCAACCTGAAATTATATTAATGGTGACGCGTGTTGTTCGTGTAATATTACATATACTATTATTTAGTGGTCTTAGTTGTTAATTTTTTCACACTATTGACCACGTATTATCTATAAAGTATGTTGTTTATTGTATTTGAAATAAAAGGGATATAATTATGCAAGAAAAACTACTGGATAGATTTGAAAAAAGAGGAAAAGATTTTTTGGGTGTAGAGCATCCGATTATTTGTGGTGCAATGACATGGGTGAGTGATCCTAAGTTGATTGCCTCAGTTTGTAACGCGGGCGGTTTTGCCTGTTTGGCAGGTGGTAATGCTCCAGTTGAGATATTACGGCAGCAGATTGAGGAGACTCGCAAGCTTACGGATAAACCTTTTGGTGTGAATCTCATTACTATCGCACCTGCATATAAGGCTCAGCTTAAACTGTTAAGCGAAATGAAACTACCGTATGTGATATTTGCAGGAAGTTTTCCGCGTCATGCTGAAGTTGACATTGTCAAAAAAACTGGAGCCAAAGTTATATGCTTTGCATCTACGCTTTCTATTGCTAAACGAATGATAGGTTATGGTGCTGATGCTTTGATTCTTGAAGGTATGGAGGCTGGCGGTCATGTTGGGCATGTTACTCTTGCTATTTTATTACAGCAGGTTCTATTTGAATTTGATGAAGTGCCTGTTTTTGTTGGTGGCGGTATTGCTACTGGGAAAATGTGCGCTCATATGTACACGATGGGTGCGGCAGGTGTTCAGCTTGGTACGCGTTTTGCTATGGCGGAAGAGTGTTGCGCGCATGAGAACTTTAAGAATGCTTTTATAAAAGCTAAGGCTCGTGATGCTATTGCAACACCGCAGCTTGATAGCCGATTGCCTGTAGTTGCTGTGCGGGCATTACGCAATAAAGGAACAGATGATTTTAGTCGCCTTCAGTTTAAGTTACTAGAAAAGATGGATGCAAAAGAAGTTAACCGCCCTGATGCACAGATGAAGGTGGAAGAGTTCTGGATGGGTAGACTTCGTGAAGCTGTTATGGATGGTGATGTATCGCACGGTTCTTTGATGGCTGGTCAGACGGTAGGCTTGGTTGATAAAGTTATGTCTGTACAGGCTATTATCGATGAACTGACTGAAGATACTGAAAAAGAATTGCAACGTGTACGTGGGTTGTTGGCGTAAGGCCCGTCTTCGCTTCGCTACGACGCGGCGAGTCGGAGGTCGGAGGTAAAAAGATTTTATGGCAGAATGATTTTTTGCTCTACGGTGCTGCTCTACTGAAAAGAATTTGACAGAATAATTTGGGACCCATCCTTCGCAAAAGGCTACGGAGGGCACGGCAGAATGATTTTTGCTCTACTGAAAAGCTTGGAAGGATTAAGGGGAGATGTAGCGTCGGCTCTGTGAGCCGAAAGCGACGGGCGTATCCCTAGGTCGCAATTTGTGCGGGAATGTTAATTGTAGACTAAGACTTTTCGGCTCATAGAGCCGACTCTACAAGTGGTTTGGTAAAGATGGTGTTGGTCCTGGATCTTACCCCAGCGCTACTAGCAGTGATTTTCTGATGCGGCGGAACTGTTTTAGATCTTTGGTGTAGTCATCAAAGGCTCGAACAGCTTTACCTGTTATAAGTTCTGCTTTCTTAGGATTCT
>DAOVUR010000012.1 GCA_030632465.1 bacterium
ACCACTGAATACTTGACTCTTTATATAATACCGTTAACAATCCCCGCTATGACAACTTTAACAGAGATACCAGTTAAGCTAGACCTAGACAAGCTGCTTATGAACCTACACCTTGATCCTGAAAGTGACGAAGCAAAGGAGTTCACGGAGCTGTTTCATAAAGCAGTACTGGTAGCTAGCCCTAAAGCTTTATATAAAGAATGCTATATCGAGACAAAGGGTGATAGAACTATTATTATCGAAGGTCAGACTTTAACGAGTATCGTACTAAGAGAAAATATTGGCGAGGTTCAACGCGTCTTCCCTTATGTCGCAACATGTGGTGTTGAACTTGATCAGATAGAGATCGATGCTGATGATTTCCTACAACAGTTTTGGCTAGACGCCATCAAAGCAGAAGTTCTCGACATAAGCCGTAACTACCTAAAGGAACACATTCATAACCAAGACCCTAATCTTAAAACAACATCTATGAGTCCAGGCTCCGGAGATGTTCAAGTCTGGCCCATTGAAGAACAAAGACCGCTTTTCACAATACTTGGTGATGTAGAGAAGGCAATCGGCGTAACATTAACCGACAGCTTATTGATGCAACCGAACAAGAGCCTATCGGGGATACGATATCCATCAGAAATAGATTTCCGAACATGCCAGCTATGCCATAAAGAGAATTGCCCTACCCGCCAGCTACCTCTTGATGAAGAAGTTATTAAAAAATATGAACATTAAATAATTAAACAAAGTGATTTTATGACCATACCACGCACCATAGAATGGATTCCTAAAGCAGAAGGCGAGTTAATGCCTGGGCTTATCCGGCTAATAGACCAAACTCTACTGCCAGAAAAATTAGACTATATTGAAACTACTGATATACAAGAGGTATGGCACGCAATCAAAACATTACAAGTTCGGGGAGCGCCTGCAATAGGAATTGCCGCCGCTATGGGTATCGCTGCTGCTGCACAAGAAAGCGCATCTGACTCTACGGAAAATATTATTGCCACTGTTGACCAAGCTGGCGCATACCTAGCAACTTCACGCCCTACTGCTGTTAATCTTTTCTGGGCAATTGATCGTATGCAACGCCTAGCAAATAATAACGGGAAGCTTTCGGCAATAGATCTAAAAATCGCCCTCATAAAAGAGGCTATGCGTATTAGAGATGAAGATGCAGCTATGTGTCGCGCTATAGGTGAACATGGCACAGTCCTATTAAAGGATGGCGATACGGTACTCACGCATTGCAATGCAGGCAGTCTCGCTACGGCAGAGTTCGGCACCGCATTAGCGCCCATATATGTTGCGAAGGAACAAGGCAAAAATATCAAAGTATATGCTGACGAAACAAGACCACTACTACAGGGCTCTCGGCTAACAGCTTGGGAGCTTATGCAGGCTGGCATTGATGTAACAGTTATCTGTGATAATATGACAGCGCAAGTAATGAAGGAAGGTCGCATTGATGCCGTTATGGTCGGAGCCGACCGCATAGCTGCCAATGGCGATGCAGCAAATAAGATTGGAACTTACGGTGTTGCCCTACTGGCAAAAGCTCACAATATACCATTCTATGTGCTGGCACCTTCATCAACCATTGATATGGATACAGCGACTGGTAAAGATATTCCAATTGAAGAGCGGGCAGATAAAGAAATCACGCACGGTTTCGGAACAGCAACTGCGCCAGATGGAGTTAAAGTCTATGCACCAGCATTTGATGTGACACCTACTGAATTAATAACAGCTATCATCACCGAAAAAGGCGACTATATAATTAAGTGATCCTACTCATTTTCCATCAGGAGTCGTTGTGTGCGACGACTCTTGCGCCAGCCAAGATCTAAATCTTTCTTATCAAGTTTAACAGGCTCATCATCAGCGCTAATATCATCTGTTACGATGCGACTTCTTAATAGTCTTTTTGACTTATGCTTTATCATCCATTTTAAATCTTTTATGATCGCCGCAGCTTCTGATGCAAATGCTGTATCTCCATATTCGTTAATATAAGCATCCAGTAATCGCTGAGCATTCTTAATATCATCTTTATTGAATGATGCCTGACCTAACGAACGACGCCAACCCTCCTCACTGTATACAGCAGTAACATCAACTCCAAGAGAACTTAACACTAAACGCAGGTTGTCACATGCCGCCTGTTCAACTGCAGCGTTAATCTGTTTTTCAACTTCCATCAATAACCCTTTAGCCAGTGGATCACCAAGAGTATCAAACAATCGACTCGCATGCCCGTAAGCCCTAGAATGATAAGCCATGATCCCTTTCACTAATGCTACCGACTTCATATCCTCACTACCCATGCGAGCCATCTTATCGCGTTGCGTCAGATCAGAGACTCTAAAAATAATTTCGCTACTGGCAATTCCACTTCCAACATTAATATCCTGTCGACCAACAACTCTAAAATTATCCACATCAACAATAACCAGGTTATAACTACCCTGAAGAGTATTAACCTGAACATTTTGCCCCACCTGCTCCTTGAAGGAAGACAAAATCGCCATATCAATATCTCTTGCTTCAACAAGTATATCAGAAATCTCCTGTAGTTTCTCTTTATACTCTTGTAATGCCGATTTCTTCATAGCACTCTGAACCACACTATTGGCTGCACCTACTCCATCGCTAATAATCAATTCTGGAACTTTTATCATTAACTGCTTAATAAGCTTACGACTTCTCTGCTTTGATAGCTGAATATCTTTACGCATCTTTGCATGTTTCTCGCGCAACAGATGTGCGGTATTCTCGCGAGCAGCATCGGTTTCATCATACAGCATACCACTGTATGATTCGTACACATCTGCAGCTACCAACAACTGTTCTCCATCAATGTATGGTCGCGCTTCTTCATCAAGCGCCGACATAACTGCATCTACCTGCGAATCAAGGATTCTCTCTAATCTTTCAATCTCATCTTCTGCCATCAAAGAATATTTAGTACCACTTGTCTGCGAGGCAACTTGCGTGAATGCCCGTATAGATTCACTTATCTGATCGGGATATTTTTCCTGACGCTCTTTGGCAAATTCAAACATCTCCCTCGCATTATCATCAACAAAAGAGGTTTCAGGCTCAACAGGGAGCTCGCTTGTTTCCTGTGTACTATCAACTACAATCGCAGGGATAACGGGAGGAGAAGTTTGCGGTTCATACGAGACACGTTGACAAGAACGACGCGTAATAATTGATACTACCAGAAAGGCTATGAAGAATGCTAGTGTGCGCAACATCAATATCTTCTTAGTCTTATCTGATTTATATCTCGAGTCACGTTGTTCAATAGAATTAAGTCCACCAGTAACAACTGAAGGCATTGTTGCAGCACCATCATACTTGCCCGTAACTTCACGATGCACTTGACTCAACAAGTTCCTCACATCTCCCCAACTTTGCGGACGTTCATCTGGGTTTTTACGAAGCATATTTCTTAGTAACTCATTTACAGGCGTCGAAATGTCTGGATTAAGCGATTGAGCATCAATAGGATCATCAGTAAGTTGCATCTGCATAACCGTATCATCATTCTCACCATGAAACATTAACTTTCCAGTCAACATATGATACATCATGGCACCAAGCGAATATATATCAGAGCGACAATCTAGATCAACTTTCCCTTCCGCCTGCTCCGGCGAGATATAAGCAGGAGTACCCATAACGACAACTTTATCGACTTCAGTCTCGACACTAATTGCATTAAGAGTATGAGACAGTCCCAGGTCGGCAACCTTCACAGTACCATCAGCATCAATAATAATATTATCAGGTTTTATATCACAATGAATAACGCGTGCTTTATCCCAGGCATACCCCATTGCATCTGCAATACAGTCTACAACAGTTAACACATCCTCCTCAGGAAGACTACCTTTACGCCTAACCCAATCTCCCACAGTATAACCTGCGATATATTCCATGACAAAACAGTAGAGTTCTGTGGTAGCTTTGGCATCATAGACCTGCACAATACCAGAATGTTTGAGCTGTGCAGTAGCGCAAGCTTCTTTAAGAAATCGATTAACATCGTCTTCATCTGTTGCTAAATGTTGAGATAAAACCTTAATTGCAACGATGCGATCCAGCGAGATCTGGCGAGCCTTCCACACAGAAGCCATACCGCCCTCACCAAGCTTCTCTAATATCTCAAACCCATCTATTCTAGGTGTTTCCATAAATTAACTACCAAAGTTCCTGCCTGTTAATCTGATCTAATACAGATATAATAGTACAACACTATATTTTATTAAGCCATTTAGCAAACTGTTCATAATATTAATTGTAATAAAACTAGCAACGAATAATATATAGACCAGTAAAGATGTTTGCAGAACCATCATCCCCAACGGGCTTGCCTGTCGTGAGCTTGTCGCACCGGCCCCGCTGAAACAGAAGACTTTTGTTAAAACCAACTGCCATCTACACACCTTACGACATCCGAAAACTTCAAATAACCACCGCCTGACTTCTCTTCAGAAGAAGAGCAAAAGCATTCCGTTACCTGTTCATTCAGCAGGACGAAGCCTGAAGCCGAAATGACCTCATAATGCGATATGAAACTGAATACCCATCCGCAAACAGTGATCAAGCAAACAGTGATGATTATAAATTTTATATACATGCAACCAACAACAAACAGGCTGTATTCAAGAGACTTACGCCCCACCCTTCTTAACCAACATAACGCTTGATGTATATTTATCTTGATCACAACCGATATTATATTAATATCTCGGACTTTATTGTACGGGAGGGTATATTATCAAAACAAAAAACAGTACGCTATTGCGTCGGGCAATATGCTTATTAGCAATACAGATTCTTATAACCACAAATTTATCAGCAACATATATTCTCCAGGAAGACTTTGAAGAAAACAATATTTATGGCTGGGTACAAGGCAGAACGAACGACTGGGCAAACTCAACAAACAGCCCAATAACCGGACTACGCTCTATGCAGCACAACAGTTCCGACATCAGCTCCGCTAGCTACTTTTACACACAACTTAACTCACAAACTAACGCAAACACAACTTGGCGCTTTAATCTCAAGAACGACTGGGATGCAGCGCCATCCTACTACAACAAGTTTTGGGTATACCTAACTGCCAGCGAAGGTAACTTAACCAACAGCACTGTTGATGGATATGCTCTTGGTGTAAATTTTGATGGCGATAATGACCTACTGAAACTGTGGCGCGTAACCGATGGTGAGGCCGACAAAGTCTTAATAGAGTCACCTTTCAGTTGGGGCGCAGCAGATACCGTGAGCATAGAAGCATCATGTAGCCATGACGGAATATGGGAGTTCCGCTACAACAATCAAGGAGGCTTCAGCAACATGACGTTTGCCGGTTCTTCCACCGACAGCAACTATCTTGATATCTCCTACTTCGGGCTATACTATAAATTTTCATCTACAAGATCAGGGAAACTATGGTGTGACGACATCAGTATCACACAAAACGAATCACCATCCAACATGCCACCAGACATGCTTTCATCCCCCATTAGCACTACGATTACAGCCGCAATAAATGAGCCCATCACCATTCTCATCACTGCATTTGAAACTGCGACTGACCGAGCTGACCTTATCACCATAACCAGCACAAACCTACCACCTCACGCCACATTCCCTATTACCACCGGCGTCTCACCATTAACTAACAGTTTCACCTGGACACCAACATACGCAGGGGAATACAGTGCAACCTTTAACGCATCTGATAAAGACGGAACAAACTCCATAACCGTAAACTTTAACGTCAAAGCCTCTACACAAAGCAGAATATGGATCAACGAAATCCATTACGACAACGACAGTATCGATATAAATGAAGGTGTCGAGATAGCGGGATACGCCAGCACCAGCCTAGATAATTACAAATTAATATTTTATAACGGTGCCGACGGCAGTATATATAGCGAATTAAATCTTTACGGAACCATAGATTACGAAAATGACCTCTTTGGCGCCATATGGTTTAACCAAGCAGGAATCCAAAATGGACCAGATGGCATAGCTCTTATCAGTATTACAGGAAACAAAACAAACCTTCACCAATTCATAAGCTACGAAGGAAGCTTTACCGCAACCGAGGGCCCATTCATCAATATTGAGAGCACAAATATCAGCACTGACGAATCTCCAGCACCAGAGATCAACACGTCAATACAGCTCATAGGCAAAGGCAACACATATAACCACTTCCACTGGCGCGAACCAACAATACACTCATGCGGATATATTAACGAAGGTCAAGCTATCACCCCACCTGGCACCTTTATCGTAATAGAATAGAACTAGATATTTCATTACAAATCATGCATCGCCTTAACCATTCCGTAGCGGAGCGGAGACCGCTCCGCCTTTCACCTTTCATCCTTTACGCTTTTAATTTACGCCTCCACTTTTATAACCGAAAAGCGCTATAAATCTTGCCACATCACCTTTGCCGCAGTACAATTTTTCACTTATCTAAAAACAAGAGGAGAAGAATATGAAGATATCAATCTTAAGCCTTATATTGATCGGACTACTTACAGGTTGTGCATCCACCAGCCTTAACGAACTAACTCTCACTACAGAACCTACTATACCTACAGAAAAAGTAATCACCCTAAATGGAGAAGGCACAAACCCTATATGGCAAAGCGCCAAAAAACTCCCTTCTCTACAATGGACCAAGGGATTCGATAAGAAAAACAACCTCACATCAGAAGCATCTATTATAAACTCAGGTAAATGGCTTATCTTAGGATTAATAGCAAACGAAAATAGTCCTCTTATTGCTGATGAAAGCATACACAATGGTAATATATGGTTTGATGATAACTTCAGCATTCAGATAAAAACAACCAACAACACTCTTAACATCAGCATCACCCCTACTGGAACGCTATACGTAAATAAGAAAAATAAATATATCGGTACAGCAATAATCACCGCCACTAAGATTAATCAAGAATCATGGCGGGCAGAACTGGCTATAGATCTTACTGCCATAGGTATAGATATCAACCAACCTCTAATGCTCACTATTAAAAGGGAGCGGCAACAGCGTAACTTTACACCTTTTGACACAGCCAGAATGACACCTACCCTCATACACCTAGAACACAGAGCCAACAACAAACCTGTGGCAGTAAAATCTGCACCTGCACAATTATTCTATAAGCATACAGCTCTAAATGCCGCAAAATTCAACAAGAAACAGCTTACCAATAGTGACTGGGCCCGTATCAAACCAATGCTTTTGCAACCAGAAACTGATCTCCCTTCAGTTTCCAGCTGTTTCAACAAGACTGTTGTACGTTCTGCCATCACTAAAGATGCTATTGAAATTAAAATAGACTGCTACGACCGCAATATGAGTCGTGTCTCTAAGCAGAAAAACTTCGACTGGGCTAAGGATGTTCTGGAAATAGCGCTGGGCCCAGAATCATATAACTATCTACATTTCGCATCTAACCCACAAGGATCCACTAAAGCCTCCATAGGAAAAACGGGCGGACGCAGAGTAAGTAGCACATCTCTACCAGAAAAGATAAGCATCACACCATCAAGAGATCAAAATAAATGGACACTCACTTACCATATTCCATTAAAGAGTATTCTTAGCAAATTCAAGCTACCAGCAACACTCACTCCAACCTCTCACCCATGGAGAATACAGGTTGCACGAACACGACCTTCACATACGGAAAAAGGCGAACTTGAACAATCATCACTACTTGCAGTAACACAGAGTTTTACATTTCACTGCCCACAGCGATTTGCACTACTCAAACCAGTCACACCATTCAAAACAGTAATACCAATACCTACCATCAAATATGCAAAAACTCCACCAGCAGTAATAACAACAGGTCAATCCAAAATAGATTCGCATAAACTCGTCAGCAACTGGATAGATGCACAAACCAAAAGAAAAGAAGAACAGTTAGACTCATCACTAAAAGAGATTACAACTGCTGACGGCTGGAAAAAGTTTGCAACAGAAATCCGTAATGAATATATGCAAGGCGCATTCCCCGCAACTGACGGGGAACTCCCAACAAAGACTAAGCTCAATGCCAAGATAGTTTACTCACATACAAATGATGGATTTACCGTAAAAGGCTTGATCTTTCAATCACAAGCAGGACTACCAGTACCAGCCACACTATGTGTTCCAGATAAAGCAACAGACAACTCCCCCGCAATGATTATCATCCCTGCACACCATACGCAACGCAATCATTACCAGCTTTATAATCTTGGTGCAAACTTTGCCCGTGCCGGCGGTGTTGCATTAATCACAGAAAGCATTGGCTCGGGCGAGCGCGGAATAGCATCATACCTTGAACATAAAAACTCACAACGCAACCTACTAGGCACACAGCTTATTCTTGCCGGTGAAGAAATTGCTGGATGGAACGATTATGACATTAAAGTAGCAGTAGACTACCTCTACCAACGTGGCGACATTGACCGCTCACGTGTTGGAATTATAGGTGCTGTTGCTGGCGGGGGTGATATTGCATCTCAAGCGGCATTAGTAGACCCACGCATCACCTTATCCATTCCATTTAATTTCTCGGCACACCCAGCAGGTAAAGATTGGTATGATCTGATCCGCAGCTACCCCGGAAATAGCACCTATAGAATTTCACCATTTATGATGAATGTGGCACGCGCACCAGCACTACTGATTCAAGCGGAAGAATTTGAATGGAAAGAAAGCACACAAAAGAGACACCATCGCTACAAAGATATCTACAAACTTTTGAAATCAGAAAATAACCTAACATACCTACATGGATACAAAAATGGTCATGTAGCCCATATCGGACGGCATCATCGCATAAAACTGTACAAGATTCTCAACAAATGGTGGGACATGCAGCTACCGACCAATAAAAAAGATGATTTCATATTCAATATACCAATCAGTAGCCTAGAATGCTTTCATACAAAAGACGGCATCGCATATCTAAATAAGATGGTGAAAAAATCCGGCAATGATTCCGCACACAATATCGCTGCAGCTCACGCTAAAGATGCACTTACACAATCACGTAAAAACAGCAACAATCAACCAGCTCTACTAAGAGAAAATATTGGAAAACTACTTGGCGACACCAACCCCGTAACCGATAAAAAAAATCTAACAAGTAAAAAGCTGAAGTCGTGGAAAGGCGCCACTGTTGAAGGCATAGTTATTAGAACTGAAACTGGATACGATCAAAATGCCACTCCTGCTATCGCTATTTGGTTACTAAAGGCTGGCAAAGGAAACAAGACACCTCTAGTAATAGCCACTGCACAATCAGGTAAAGCAACGTTTTTGACCAAACGAGATAAAGAAATAAAACAACTAATAGCCAACGGAATATCAGTTGCTCTTGTAGACCTACGCGGGTGCGGCGAAACAACAACAGGAGCAAGGAGATTTGCTCGCAGCAAGTCACAACAGACAGCAATAGCGCTAATACGTAACGGCAGCAATATGCCCGCAGCACAATTTAAAGATCTTCGCACTGCTATCTACGCTCTAGCATCACGAAAAGATATTGATAGCAAAAAAATCGCTCTTTGGGGTGAAGGCTTCACTACATCTAACGGCAACTCAAAGGATCAAGATATATTCCAAGAAACAAATACTATCCAAGCAAGCCCAACACCACACACAATGGTCGAACCTATGGGCGCATGGCTGTCGCTATTAGCTGGCTTATACCCAGTAACAGTAGATAGTGAAAAAGTTATTCCGAAAGCTATACTTATCCGTGGCGGGATAGCGTCATTTCTTGATATTGTGAAAAGCGACTCATACTACGTCCCATTAGATGCTATCATTCCAGGATTAGTTCGTACCGCAGATGTAACAGATGTAATAAATGCTGTTATAACAGAAAAAATCACGCTTATCGCCGAAGATATGCGAGACGCCAGAAACAGAAGATTCACAAAAGAATCACTACAAAAAGTATGGGGCAAAAACACTCCAACAACGTATCAGGCAACAGCAACCGATAAAGCTATAACCTCCCTAATAGAGTTGTTAAAATAGCTTTTGCTTATCTTTGTAAACTAGTCATTGCGCAGCAAGCCAAAGCGCAGACTTTGCACACCGGCCCTTCGGCTCCGCTCAGGGACCTCATCCACCATGATTATTTAGGCTGCATATCCTTAGCGTAGTTGCGCATCGAGGTCATTGAGCGGAGCCGAAATGCCCTCAATGCGGGACGAAGCCTGAAGCCGAAATGCCCTCAATGCGGGACGAAGCCTGAAGCCAGAAACACCCTAAACCAAATTACGGCCGCGCTTAATAAGTAATTTCTTCAGTTCAATACCATCAACTTCTGCAGGCGTAATATTCTTGTCCAGCGCAACGGCCGCAGCAACACCAGCAGCCTGCCCAACTGACACAACTGGCGGCATAACCCGCATACTGCTATGCACTGCATGATCAACAGAAATAGCACGACAGCCAATCAGCAAGTTATCGATCCCCTTAGGAACAAGACATCCATAAGGAACCTCATACCATTCACCATCAGGAAGTTCGGTAATCTCTGTACCACCACCTGTCGGAGAATGAATATCAATAGGATAGTTTACTCGTATAATCCCATCATCATACTTGGCAGCATCAATAAAATCCTGACGCACCATATAATTATGCCCAGAAATGCGACGTGATTCACGAACACCTATTTGAGTTGCAATTGAATGAATTCTACTATGCTTGAAGATTGGAACATCTCGACGCAAACACTCAAAGATCTGCCGAACCTGTCTTCTCCCCTCGATCTCAGCCTCAGATAACTCATCACCGTCTATTGCACTTTTAGATATAACCCGACTACTATTAAAATGAATAGTCTTATAATCAGTACCAGGAAACATTAAAATATTTTGACGCGGGCATTCAATACGTCCATCAGCTTTTGCGACTAAATAAGCATTCTGTATCTGTTCAAAAATCTCTGCAGTCTTAGCAAACCTGATTGCCGGATTTTCGGGGCATAACTCAGCAATATAGGCAAGATCCTCCGCATCTACCCGCAACTTAAAACACATAGTCATTGGCTGCACAGCATCAGAACTCTCACCACCCATTTCAAACGGGCAACCAGCCATAGCGGCTAAATCGCCATCACCTGTCGAATCAATATATATATCAGCTTGCACCACCGACAAACCGTCCTTCGAATGTAGCACCAATCCAGTAATCTTACCACCTTCTGTTTCTACACTAACTAATCGATGATGAAACAACAGTTTAACGCCAGCTTCCAAACATATATCCTCTGCTGCCAAACTTGCAGATGGTGGATCTATGACACGCTTATTGCCAGTTACACCACTATAGTAGCTGATTCCATCAGTCCACTCAGTATATATACCCTTATCAAGCGACTCTCCATCAAGATGGTTAGGCATAAAGGGGTTCACCTCCCCCATACTTGCCATACCACCAAGATATCCATAATGCTCGACCAATAATACATCCTTACCTTCACGAGCAGCAGCTACCGCAGCACCAATACCGCCAGGCCCGCCACCCAACACAATAACTTCTGCACGATGTTTCAATTCTAACTCTTTAGGTAGTGTTACTTTCATTATTTACATCCTTTAATACTTTTATAGTACACAGCTTTAAGTAGCCATAATTTACTATCCATTAAGTTTCGGCAACTCATATAACTCATCACGCAAGCGCAATACAGAGTCACGCGATTCACCATAAGGATAATAAACTAGACATTTAGATCGCCGAGATTGCCAAGTTGATTTAATGTGCTCAGCATCACCGCCATCAAGCTGACCAAGCCCAAGTTCATCAAACCTTACACGTAAATCGGTCCAATCCTTCAAGCGTGCATCACCAGCACCAGGAACCCACTGCATAATATTTAATCCATTAACCTTAGAAATGGAGTCAAGATGCCTAATAGCATCTTCACCGTCAAGATGGTAACAAGAAACATCAAGCCCATCCACCTGTTCCTGAACTGACGGTATCACAAACTCATCATACATTTCAGGACTAATCATAACCGAAAAATCACACTGCACCACATCGCTATAACCATCACAATACATACCATGTCTAGTAACACGACCAGTTGCGGCTACATCAAGTTCTGCAGCCAATGCAGCCTGCACCTCAGTTGTGGCAGCATTAACCTTAAGTAAAGCTTCTTTAACCGCCTCAGGCTCCATCATCATATCCATCAATAAATCCTGGCCACCACGCATAGCCGAAAGTGCATCAAGATTCGCCGCGGGGGCAAGAGCGGAGATCAAAAACTTGCCATCACATCTTTCGCGGAAACGACTCATGACCTCACATGTCCGCTGCCACCAGAATCCGTTCTTATCAAACTTGATATCTGCAGTATCCCATGAATCTATACATTTCTCTGCCCATACCGTATTATAATTTTCCGGATCACCTTTAAGTTCACACCCCAATAGTGCAGCAAAATGATCTGACGCAAAATCGACCCTAAAAGAAGGTACTGCATCAACAAGAAACTCCTGTGCATTCATCCACTCAAGCACTCTATCTATATGAGTATCTATATCGCCAAAAGTACACTCATACGAACTTGGCTTAGACACGGGTTCCACTCCCTCTTTAGGAACTACGGCATATAACATAGGTCTCTCATTAGTGCCGTTCCAACACTTCGTCCAACTCTTCTTAGCTTCTTCAAAATCACTTTTGAATTCTAATTCCATGGCTAACATCCTTTATATTGTCACTTTTATTTCTACGTAGACCAAAAAGAAGTTATAGCAGTTCTGAAAATGACGGCAAGCAGATTACAGTCAAAGTTTATTATTTTATATCCATATTTTAAAACCTCAACGAACGCTAGTAACTACAAAACATTAAGAGCATTCATATATTTATGATTGATTTATAATAGTAATATATGTAATATATAGAAATGAATAGTTACCAAGAAATATTTGCAAAAGCTCATAAAGCGCGCGCAAAGCAAAACCAACATCAAGAAAAGTCAACTGATGCAGACAGTAAGCGTGACGCATTAAAAAAATTCAATAAAGATATCACACTGATGCTAGATACCATAGGTATGATAGAATGGGGTCGACTCCTATGGGTACGCAGATACGAGATTCTATCTCGCCATATCAATGACAACACATCACTATCAGACACAAGCCAATTTATCTGGACAATTCGCCACCCAGCAAAGAAGTACAGAAATCAACATACATATTTTATTGAATATGAGCAGTACATACTAAAAATATACTTCAATAAATCTGGAGATGCTGTCCATGCTACTGCTGAAGGTAACACCGCATTTAAAACCGATGACACTTCCATCAAAGGCATAACCGATATACTTGCCGCTGCAATTGAACATGGGCATGATACTGATAAGCATTTCGTCTATTAAAAGAGCAGTAAACTTGACATAACGCCTCTCTTATCATTCAATACACCCTTTCATTACAAAAATATATATCAGGGAACTTTAATATGGCTGGCGAATACGCATTTATACTCGATAATATAACCAAACAACATGGTCCAAAAACAATCCTAGACGATGTAACTCTGGCATTCTTCTTTGGCGCAAAAATTGGTGTTATTGGCGCAAATGGCTCCGGAAAATCTAGCCTCCTCCGCATCATGGCTGGTATCGACACAAACTTTTCTGGAGAAGCACAGATAGCCAAAAATAGAACTATTGGCTACCTAGAGCAGGAGCCGCAATTTGATCTCTCTAAAACAGTACTGGAAATAGTCAAAGAAGGTGTAACAAAACAGCAAAGTAAACTAGATAAGTATGACGAGCTTTGCGACAAGATGGGCGATGACCTTTCGGATGACGAGATGGAAAAACTAAGTAATCAATTCGATCGCCTACAAAATGAGATTGATACCGAAAACTTATGGGAACTTGACAATACGATAGAGATGGCAATGGACGCTTTACGCCTCCCGCCCAGCGATAGCCCTGTCGACGTGCTATCTGGCGGCGAAAAACGTCGCGTCGCCCTATGTCGTCTACTACTCAGCAACCCAGATGTTCTCCTCTTAGACGAACCTACCAACCATCTGGACACAGAATCTGTTGGCTGGATCGAAGAACACCTAAAACGTTTCGAAGGGACCCTAATTGTTGTCACCCATGATCGCTACTTCCTATCAAATGTAACCAACTGGATTCTCGAACTAGATGCCGGACGTGCCGTACCATACAAAGGCAATTACGAGGCATGGCTAGAACAAAAGCAAGAAGCAGAAGTACGCCTGGGTAAACAGAACGCCTCACGCAAAAAACTACTAGAACAAGAACTCTCATGGATACGCATGAATGCTTCCAGCAGATTAACAAAAAACAAAGCACGAATAAAACGATACGAAGAACTAGCTTCACAAGATTTTGATACGCAAGAAAACAAACTGGTTATACAAATACCGCACGGCCGCCGATTAGGCGACCAGGTTGTAGATGCCATAAACCTCACAAAAGCCTTTGGCGACCGTGTTATAATGGAAAACGTCACCTTTAAACTACCACGTGGTGGCATTGTCGGAATAATTGGCGGCAACGGCGCAGGTAAAACAACCCTATTCAAAATGATAACAGGCGAAGAACAGCCAACATCAGGTGAACTGAAAGTTGGCGGCAGTGTTGACCTTTCCTATGTTGACCAGTTCCGAGATGATCTCGATCCAGACAAAACGGTGTTTGAAGAGATCAGCAATGGCAAAGAAACAATCTCCATTGCCGGCAAAGAGATGAATAGTCGCGCCTACTGTGCTAGATTCAACATCAAAGGGACCGAACAGCAGAAAAAAGTCGGCATCCTATCCGGCGGAGAACGCAACCGTGTACATCTAGCAAAGCTACTGAAATCAGGCGGTAATCTACTCCTTCTCGATGAGCCATCTAACGACTTGGATGTTGCAACATTACGCTCACTAGAAGATGGACTAATGAATTTTGGTGGTTGCGCAGTTGTTATCAGCCATGATAGATGGTTTCTCGACAGGATCGCCACGCATATTTTATCATTCGAAGGCGACAGCGAAGTCGTATGGTTTGAGGGTAACTATCAAGCATACCACGAATGGCGAAAAGAACAGCTCGGCGACAAAGCCGCACCACATCGCATACGCTACCGTCCACTACACCGATAAATGTGAATGTGAGTATGTGAGACTGCGGGGGTGCGAGTAGAAGTAATAAAAACTACATAGATAACATATGCGGCAGAAACACTAATAACCCAACAACCACTGCACCAACAGCAGCAATCAAAACAGATGCTGCTGCAACATCCTTTGCCCGCTTAATTAAGAGATGAAAATCAGTTGATACCGCATCAGACAAAAACTCCAAAGCTGTATTAAATCCTTCCGCAATCCACACCATCATAATCACCACCACCAACAAAGACCACTCTTGTAACGTAATACGAAAGAAAACGCCTGCCCCAATAACCATAGCTGTCGCAACAAGATGAACCCAACAATTATGCTGTGTCTTTAGCATGACCCACAAACCCTCGAAGGCAAACCTAAAGCTACGCAGTCTCGACATAAGATTAAACTTACTCTTCATCTCTCCTCCATCCATATCAGTCTATCAAGTACGTTAATCTAGTCTTATTAGCACCTATTTGTAAATATCTTTCTCCCCTCCCCTTAAGCATTCAATATTTTAGTAACGCACCGCACCGTAGAGCAGATTCGTTGAGCTCCTCATTCGTTGCATCATCTTGTCAGAGCGCACCGTAGAGCGGTAATCCTGTCCATCCTGCAAATCCATGTAAAATATTCCCCTTCCTCTTCACTTCCCCCCCTCAAACCGCATCACCGTCGCACAGATTCGTGTTTATTCGTGTAATTCGTGGGCAAACCTTTTCCGCCGACAGATCAGTGTTCATTTGCCCGCCATTCGAAGCATCGTGCAAAGAATAGGTGCAATTCGTAATCTTTTTCATTTTCTTCTTTTTGCTTTATTAAACCACCATATTTCTGCTAATAATACTAGATTACTTAAAAACATATAGAAGAGGATACCCATGAGAGCACTTTCGGGAATACAACCGTCAGGAAAACTACATATTGGAAACTATTTTGGTATGATGCTACCAGCCATTGAGCTTCAGAATAAAGGCGAAGCTTTTTACTTTATTGCCAACTACCACGCATTAACATCAGTCGCGGATCCAGTACAATTACGTAACGATACATTAGATGTCGCATTAACATTTCTTGCCTGCGGCCTAGACCCTAAGAAAGCTGTGTTCTATCGACAGAGCGATGTACCTGAAGTAAACGAACTTGCATGGCTTCTTTCCATAGTTACACCAATGGGGCTACTTGAGCGTTGTCATTCCTATAAAGATAAGATCGCCAAAGGCATTGCCGCCAATCACGCACTCTTCGCCTACCCCGTCCTCATGGCTGCCGACATTCTTTCTGTACAATCTACAGTTGTCCCTGTTGGTAAAGATCAGAAGCAGCATGTAGAGGTTACTCGCGATATAGCAATAAAGTTTAACAATCAATTTGGCGAGGTATTTACAATCCCTGAACCAGCCATTCGCTCCGAAGTAGCTGTTGTTCCCGGTATTGATGGACAGAAGATGTCCAAATCTTACGATAACCATATTGAGATATTCGGTGCTAAAAAAGCTACTAAAAAACGTACAATGCGAATTATTACAGACTCGGCTGCACTAGAAGATGTTAAAGACCCAGATAACTGCAACGTAATAGCATTATACAAACTATTCGCATCAACACAGGAGGTTGAAGCAC
>DAOVUR010000048.1 GCA_030632465.1 bacterium
AAGCTAAGATATAGTTTTTCATATAGTAGGCGTCCTTAGAATTCAAAATTATCCCAAGGCCCAGCTGTAATAGGATTTGTAGATAATCCTGCAACAGTACCAAGCACTACATCATATTCTATTGTATTTCCGTGTGCGCTATTGCGCAGAAGAAGGTTATCGGTAACATCAACATCCAGCCCACGATCATTGGACGTAATATGATTACTATCAATCCGATTACCAGAGCCAGTTACATGAATGCCAGCGCCATCACCATCACGCCCATTTGAACGACAATTATTTCCTGATATGTTACATTCTGTAACTGCAATAATACCATCGCCCCGATTATATTCAACCGTACAATCTTTAATTGTTGTAGCTGATGCGTAAATTCCGACTCCATGTAACGACGTAGGAGCTGTATTTGTATGCACTTGATTTCCAACCACGCATTCAATAATTGAAGATCCTGGTCTCGCATATATACCATAACTATCACTGTCGCCGCCCTCATTATAGGTAACAGTACATTTATCAATAGCAACATTATACTGAGTTTCAATACCACGTTGAACCTTGTTCTGATAAACAGTGCATTCCGAAATCTTAGATCCATTTCCAACAGCAATAGCAATCGTCGCTTGATTATCATAAACAACACAGTCTGAGACCGTAGTTCCATACGCCACACTAATAGCATACAAGCCTTGATTATCATACACTACACAATCTGAAATATCCGATCCCAAGCCACCATAAATAACACTTGTTGACACGCTATTACTATACGCCGTACAGTAAGACACTTTAGATCCTGTTCCGGCATAAATACCGTAGCCACCATCATTATTATAGGCAGTACATCCAGACACTATAGAACCTTTATTAGCATAAAGTCCTGACGCATTATTAAAAGATCGACAATCTATTACTCTTGAAGAGAAGCCTGCATATATTCCCCAAGTACTACACTCGGAAACAGCCACCTTCTCGAGTAGTCCTCCTGCTGCTTGCTTTCCGGTTGTATCATAATAAATACCCGTAGTAGACCCTTTAACTGCCCCGTTCCTGACTGTCAGTCCACTTGCTGATGGTGTGACATAAATTCCGTAAGCACCACCGTTACCTAAAATAGCAAACCCATTTAGGTCAATTGTTGTATTTGTGGTATTAACACGAATCCCAGATGTCTTAGTGACATTTATATTTTCACTTAGATAATATGAGCCAGGCGAAGTAATAATATGCATATAAAGACCATCACCTGCTAATGTAGCAATATCAATACGCGGTTCAACCTGCTGTAACGTCTTCATGGTTGCCGACGGTGCATTTGATGGCGTAAGTGAACCTTGACCAAAAACTATTCCTGCTACAAGAATAACAACTAAACTAACAATACTTTTCTTCATGCTTTAAACTCTCCTTTAATTAAAATGACCTGTTGCGATGAATTAAAACATATTCACAAACAATAGTCAACTGTGATCGCTGTATTGCTAAAAACACTTCTCCAAAACTCACTTTTACGGCGCATCCCACAACTGCGGGATACGCCGCGACATGCCGGGAGAGCCAAGCAAGCACCGCGACGCAAAAGGAAACTGTTTTTTAAAGATAAACCCTGAAAGGGTGACACAAAAAGAAACACACCAATTTGTGTCGCTCCTTCAGAGCTGGGTTCCGGAAAGTATTCTTGTAGGCAGGATCTACAGAGTTCAAGAAGGGCTCCTAAATGGCACCTTTTTCTTTTTATATATCCTAGCTCCTAGTAGCTTGTAGCTTCCTAGCATTATCAACCAACTCGATAGTATTACTCCACTCCGCCATGAGAAGATTTTCAAACTGCTTGATACTAACATGAGCAGGAACAAGGCATGACTTACGCTTTATTATACCAGCTGCATTTTGATAAGCCCAAAGCAAATCAATATAATCACTACGACGCTCACTAGGAATAACTATCGGCGGATACCCAGCCTTTATTACAGGTAAATTGGCAATCAGCCTAGCTACACGGCCATTACCATCAAAAAATGGATGAATGCGCACAAAACCCATGTGAGCCTGAACATAACAGGAAACTGCCTTTTTCCGACTGACAATCTTATCAGATATCATATTAAAATCTTCAAGCCACCGCTTCATCAAATCCTCAACATCAGCAGGTGCTGCATATTCCATATAAACACTCTTATTATTTATCACGCCAGTTGTACCATTAAATACTCGTTTCCAGTCACCCACGGGATTTAAAGAATCTACTGCCACCTGTTGCATAACGGCACTATGCAAATCAAACAAGTCTTCCTTTACTACAGCTGGCTTATCAAGCATATCATAAATCAATTCAATTGCACGTGCATGACCATATACTTCCTGATGATCGCGAAGCGGCTTCCCGCTAATAGTCAGCCCTAACTCCAAAACCTTAACCGTTTCACCTAATGTTAGAGTATTTCCCTCTATAGACGTAGAGTCATGAGTCCATTCAGCAGATACCTGTTTTAATAATCTCTCCTGGATATCAGAAGAGAATCCCGTAAAAAACAACTGACCATTGCCACGCTTACATTTTCTCACCTTAACAAAAGAAAAAACAGCATTATGGGTAATACCCAGACTATATTTCCGATTTAGTAACGTTGCAATCTCCCGATAACTCTTGCCGCTATCGAACATAATAAATAACTCATCCGCATACGGCTGCAACTTTGACTGATGTGGTTTTCCTGGCATAATCTATTCCGTTTCTCTTAGATAAACCCAATGTAACGACAATTTTCATATAAATGCAAGAAGAAAGTCGTTACAGTCGTTACAGATAATGATATGAAAGATGCTAAAAAGAGGTTACTTCAGTCAATGAATTTTAGAATCCTCTTCTTTTTCGAATGCTCCGCAACGTACATCAGACTTTAAATGATGCGAAATCGCAAGCATTGCTTGTAGATGCAGTTCCGCTTAAACTTTGCCCACACCGATTCTCGGGAGTGCGTATCGGCGGCTATAGTCTGCCACTGCGTGACGTCATGCTCCAAACTATCACCGTAGCGTTCAATCTGACGAGGAAAAACATGTTTCACCACATGATCGTAGACAAGTGAGTCCGCTTTGTTCGCATCAGCAATCATAGACTCCAGCTCAGCATCACCGTCAATGGAAAATGCAGGTCTACGAGTCGCCTTATTTTGGCGCCCGTACCCTGGCTGTAAGCACCCCTTACCGAGCCAGTCGTCCAACATCACGAGGGATTGGTCAAATGATTCAACCAGTCCAACAAAGTCTATCTGCTCCTCAATTATCTGGATGGCACGTTCAGCGTCCTCGGTTCCGCTTAGCCAGCGGCATTGGACATTTCGCCAGAGCGGCGTCTCACAGAAGCGTATGAGATCATCCCGCGTGCTAGGCCGCTGATTGCCACGCTCAATATGGTTAAAGTGTGACATGAATCGACGCACAGGTTCTCTCATAAATGTGAAATACCGGATATTTTGAACATCACGTTCCAATCCCGTAAAAGGAAGGACACGATGGCCACAGATACCGGCTAGACGGGGATAGACCAAACGGGCAGCCTTGAGTTCCGCCGGGATGATATGGTCGCGCTGATCTCGGTCACGCTTGCGCACCTTGATATCTAGATGCTGACCGCCAAAAGATCTACGAAGAGTTCCCCGCAAATTCACGCCAGCCGTTTTTGGGATATGGACAAAAGCATACATAATTTTAAATTAATTCCTCTCTCGAACAAGGGGTCAGGCAGATGGATTGTATCTTAGTTTTTAGTTATAAGATTGTTTCTCATGGTGCAACAGTTTAGTTTCTCGAGGTCTTCAATGCACGTAAACGCTTAGTCCTGACAGTCCAAAACTCTAACTCCTCTTGTTCTGATTTCCCTGATAACAATTTCAACACGTAATCTGAGCCACTACGTTTTAAAGTGACGCATTGTGATTCTTTAGTTTTCATAATTTATAACCTCCAGTGGGGAATATATTCCAATTTTCTTGTAACCATTAAGTATGTTCACTG
Source organism: bacterium (assembly GCA_030632465.1). Taxonomy (GTDB): domain Bacteria; phylum Verrucomicrobiota; class Kiritimatiellia; order UBA8416; family CAMZLY01; genus CAMZLY01. The sequence continues at coordinate 4,021 of DAOVUR010000048.1, forward strand.
CATTATACTTCGGGATTTTATCATAGTGGACAATATGTTTAAAATTCCAGCTTACAATAAGATCACATTCTGAAACAGTAGCAATCGCGACATGCAATGCATCGTCAAGTGACTTTGCTGTAACTATTCCCGTGTCTATATATTGTGATCGTAAGTCTAAAATATCTTTATTGACCTCCGACACCTCTGCGCGCTTAGCATATTTGGCAAATAATAGTTTGACGTCTTCTGGAGCAGGTTCGATTTCTGCTTCTACAACTGCAGAAGTTACTAAATTGAATTTTCCATTATCAACTTCGACAAAGAATTCATTGCTTGCTACGGAAAATTCTAAATCGAAGACTCCACCAAAAATAGATGTATCTGCATATATTCTCATATTATCACTATTCCTATATATTGGTATCTGTTGAATTGTTACGTAGTAAAACTCCCCATACATAACCTATCACTTACCCACTACACTTTCACCAGATAACTGTAGCGCAATAGCCCTGCAATAAGCCACTCTTTTTTCCTGACACCCCCTTTTTTTAATATTAAAAATATAGATGATCATTCCTATTCCCGTAATGCCACTTAAGAAATGAATCACAAGGTACTTAATAGAATCATCAAAATATAATCCGCCTATTACTGATGGTTCACTTTCTTCCGACATAATGACTAGCAGTTTGTTGATATATGCAAAACCAATAATTCCTGTCCATAAGGAAATAAGGCATAAAAAAACACCAAAAATTAAAATGCAATTAGATACTCTCATTATCCTTATTTCCTATTTCAAGGGTTGACCCTAATCTTTCCCCATCAGCTATTGTTTTTTGGTGGCCCAGACGACCGAAGTCGCGCCAAAACAACATCACCCATAAATACAGAAGGCAACCAACGAAGAGCGCAAGCGTAACATAAACTAGGCGAAGACAACCAACGCAGAAGCTATATCCGCCAAAGAAAAACGATCCTGCAAATAAAAGTGTTGCAAGCACCAGGATGACGGCAGAACAAAGAAGCCATCGAAAAGCTCGGATGAGTTTACTATCAATATTATTTTCCTTGCACTGTAACATAACTCGTTATGACCTCGCTATTATGGTGCCGTGAACAGCTGCTGATCATCCAAAGAAGGTGTCAATGAATTTTAGAATCTTCTTCTTTTGCTTTAGATCTTCACCTTCAGCACTATCATAAAAACGCATTATTTATCACTTACCCACTCTACCTTTACCGAAATAATTGTAGCGTAATAATCCTTCAATAAGCCACTCTTTTTTCCTGATTACGACGATATATCTTACGATTTAATTATATGTGCAATATTAGCTATAACTGCTATGATCAAATTTTTATTAGAGTTTACAATTACAGAACTGAAAAAGGCATCATCTTTATGAAGCATACAATAGACAAAAGCATCCGCACCGCTATAAGCACAATCTTATTTCTCTTTATTTGTGCCGCACATTGTTTTTCTGCCGATTGGCCGCAATATGGTCACGACTCTAAACGAAGCTTTCAAACAGATGAAGCGATGCCGAGTACACTACAACTTCAGTGGAGCAGGCAGCTGGCTACTCCTAGCGCGGCCTGGCCTAAGGGGCAGGAAAAGCTACAGTTTGATTCAGCATACGCACCTATTGTTGTTGGTGAAATAATGTTTGTTGCATCTATGGTGTCTGATTCTGTCACCGCTTATAATACAGATTCTGGCGAAGAGCAGTGGCGCTTCTATACTGATGGTCCTGTCCGATTTGCTCCTGTTGCTTGGGGTGATCGTGTTGCTTTTGCTTCTGATGATGGATATCTCTACTGCGTCTCGGCTGATACCGGAAAACTTGTCTGGAAGGTAAGTGGTGCACCTCGTAATAATAAGATTATTGGCAACCATAGACTAATCAGCAGTTGGCCGGCTCGTGGCGGCCCAGCATTACTGGATGGTAAAATCTATTTTGGGGCAGGAATATGGCCTTTTATGGGCGTATTCATCTACTGTATTGATGCCGATACAGGCAAGACTCTCTGGGTTAACAGCAACAGCGGTACTACATGGATGAACCAGCCGCATGGTGGCGCGGGTGCATTCTCCGGCGTGTCGGCACATGGCTATATAGCAGCGTCAGACGAACGAGTCATTGTGCCAACAGGGCGTAGCACGCCAGCTGGCTTCGATGCGAAGACGGGCGAATACCTATTCTTTCTGCATGCTGAAAATAAAAGTAGTGGCGGTTTCGAGGCAACTATAAGTGGCAATTATTTTTACAATAATAATAAGTGCTACAACCTAGAAAATGGGCAGAATAATCGGCAAGGTCCAAGCTACTGGAAAAACGAGGAAAGCTGTATGTTAAAAGCTGATGGCAAAACCTATAGCTGTGATGGTGGTAAAATTGTAGATGAACAGGGAAAAGTTATAGCTACTTTTGAGGGAGTAGCATGGAATGTGATATTGGCTAATGAAAAACTGTATATATCTACATACGACGGTAAAATATACTGCTTTGCTACAGCGTCTAGTGCTAATAACAAAGAGTATACATTGGCACAAGCAGCGATTATTGAATCATCAAAATATTGGCAAGCTATGGTGAAAACGATACTTACTAGAGGTGTCGATAACCATGGATATTGTTTAGTTCTAGGACTAGGCGGAGAACAGCTTATAGAATCACTTATTAAGCAGAGCGAGATGCATATCATCGTAATCGAAGCTGATGCTCTTAAACTCAATAAGTGGCGCACAAAAATGGATCAAGCGGGTCTATACGGCAATCGAGTAACCGCACTCTGCGGCAGTCCATTCTCAAGCAGCTTACCTCCATATATTGCTGATATGATAATATCTGAAGATATTGACGCTGCTGGTTTTACATCCGCAGAAACATCACCTGCAAATATCCTCAATAGCCTTAGACCTTATGGTGGCATAGCATACTTATTTGCTAAGCCGGAAAAGATCAGCCAAATATTTGCTGACTTCAAAAAGGTAGATATAAATAGCGTCACAATTCAATCAGGCAAAAAACTTATTCAGGCAACGAGACGGGGCGCATTATTAGGTGCCGGTTCCTGGACACACCACTATAGTGATGCGGGCAATAGCCTAATGTCTCAAGACAGCCTTGTGAAAACACCATTAGGTCTTCTATGGTTTGGTGGTCCATCCAATGATGCTATCTTGCCTCGCCATGGACATGGGCCATCACCAGAGATTGTTGGTGGGCGACTATTTATTGAAGGTGCCGATATCTTACGAGCCGTTGACGTATATACAGGCAGACTGCTGTGGGAAAAGAAAAAGAAGAACATAGGTGCATATTATGATAATACAGCGCACCATCCCGGGGCTGGAGCTATTGGTGGCAACTATGTATCACTCGCAGATGCTGTATATCTTATGAGTCCTGAAGCATGCTACAAACTAGATCCCGCCACTGGTAAAACAGTGCAAACATTCACCATGCCCAAAAAGAATGGCAAGATGCAAAAATGGAGCAGCTTAAGAATTATAGGCGATCTCCTAATAGCCACTGCTGGACCAATGGAGTCAGAAGGATCAGCGAGCTACTCTAATAGACTGCCGGACTTTCTGAAGAAGTTTATGCATAGCCCTGATTATTCAACGACCAGTAAGACACTAGTAGTTATCAATAGGCATACTGGCAAGATATTATGGGAGCGTAACGCAGAGTCTGGCTTTAGGCATAACGCTATTGCCGCAGGCGACAATAAACTCTTCTGTATAGATTATATTCGTGATCCCGAAAATGAAAATGCGCAAGCAGGTACAATTTACGCATTAGATGCAACTACTGGAAAACTACTCTGGAAAACTACCACCAACGTATATGGCACGTGGCTAGGTTATGCAGCCGAACATAAACTTCTAGTTCAAGCCGGTAGTAGCAATCGTGATAGAGCGCCAGATGAATCACGACAAGGAATCTCGGTATATAAATCGCAAACTGGTAAAATTGTGTGGGAAGATCTCGAACAAGCATATAACGGCCCGCTACTATTGTGGAAAGATGAGTTAATAACAAATGGTAATAGAGGTTATGGCATTAATATTAAGACTGGCGCAATAAATGATTGGTCATGGGCGCGATCCTATGGATGTAACACAGCTATAGCCAGCCTAAACCTATTAACATTTAGATCAGGCGCTGCTGGATTCTACGACCTATCAAATCATGGTGGCACTGGCAACATTGGTGGATTCAAGGCCGGCTGCACATCCAATATTATACCAGCTGATGGCGTTCTTAATGCGCCAGACTATACTAGAACATGTAGCTGTAGTTACCAGAACCAGACATCTCTCGCCATGGTACATATGCCAGATGTAGAAGTATGGACATTTGGCGGAGAGCTGGATGACAATGGTCGTATCGGACTCAACTTTGGTGCACCCGGCAATCGTAAAGATGACCATGGTACATTCTGGCAAGCGCAACGAGTTGCTGTTAATCAACCCACTATAGGTCCCAGACACTTTTTGACCAATACGAAGGTTTATATGGAACTTCCTGACAGCCAGTTTGAAAATAATGTTTCTGTCGCAATTGATGCTGCCAGTAACTTTAGGCACCACTCACTCATGCTAAAAGATGGAGAGCTAAACTGGGTTGCTGCTTCTGGCGTAAACGATATCAGAAAACTTACCATTGATCTTCCAGAAGGAATATACAATATCAAGCTCTACTTCTGCGAACCTATCAATAGCACCACTATAGGTAAACGCGTATTTGATGTTTCAATACAGGGTAAGAAGGTTTTAGATAATCTTGATATCACAAAGGAAGCTGGCGGCACATTAACCGGCATAGTCAAAGAGTTTAAAGCTATCGATATATCAACAGCACTAGAGCTAACCTTTACGGCAGATACTGGCAGCGCGGTTATCTCCGGCATAGAGCTTGTCAAGCAGTAAAACAGGCCTCCGAGCCTGTTCCGCTGTACGCTGCAGAGGCGTGTGTGGGTTTGCGGGAGACATAGGCTTTCACACACTCACATACTCGCACACATGGCTGGAAGGATTCGTTTCTCTCAACCGTTCCAACCCTACAGTTCTCCCTGTCTCGTTAGAGTACGCACACTGTAAGAGGGCGGGAATGGTTGAAGACCTTCCCGCCGGTTTCTCGCACACATGGCGTCACTCAACCTGCCCGCATTGCTTCGCAAAGCGATGCAGGCGGGCTGGTCCATCCCTATAATTGATGATACCCTCGGCTTCACAATAAAAAAGCCCATGTTACTCTCGCAACATGGGCTTCTAATTTTTACTTTACTACTTCTAGAAAAGATCTAGCTTGATAGGCTGGTCTTCAATGGAGATAACTTTTTTCTGCTCTTTGCCATTTGGCAATTTCCATTTAATCGTAATCTCTGCACCTGGCTCAGACTGACCAAAGAATGCTTCGCTTGAACCTGCAACTACATTCCATGCACCAAGACCACGCTGCTCAGTTGCTCCAGTAACCTTAACTGGTCCAACCACACCTGAAGCGCGCTTAATATTCACACGCAATACAATTGGATCATATGCATCAATGTCATTCGCAAAAACATATACTTCACCATTTTTAAGAACGAGCACCTGATCCTGTGCACCATCATTATTAACATCTGCAACAATACCGGCCTGCTGCCCTTCTGTCTCAATATTGTCATCTAGCAAGCACTGTTCGTTAATATCAATTGAATGTGCATGACCAAAGCTACGGAAACCACGATTAAAGAAAATCTGCGGTCCTACGTTGGCATCTGCTGAATAGCCCATGTATACATCTTGCATACCGTCATTGTTAACATCGCATGTGTTACCGAAGATAGCGCTAGGCTTAGATATGTAAGCAACTTCACCTGAAATATGAATTTTGCTTTTGAAGTTTAACCCAGGGTAATTATGCCACAATGTACATCCGTCAGCGGATATACAGAAAACATCTAAACGACCATCCATATCATAGTCACCAATAAAAGCATCCGCAGGAGCACTATTAAGTGCGATCGGACAAGCTGTAGCTTTTCCGAAAGATGCTGCTGCTTTACCCAATAAGATAAGACTGCTGGTTGAGCCAGTCTGAATGATGTCAGCTTTTCCGTCGTCATCAAAATCTGCTACGAGACATCTACCCACTACACCTAGCCCAGATACATCTGCCGCAACAGGTGCTGATGTGAATGCACCTTTAGCATCCTGCTTTAATAATACAGGGCCTTTCTTTGTGCTA
>DAOVUR010000040.1 GCA_030632465.1 bacterium
GAAGCCTCATCGGTCACGTCGACTCTCGCCGAGAATACATCACGCCCTGTTGACTCAGCTATTGTTGCTGCCGTCTTTGCGACGACCTCATCATTAATATCTGCAATAAGCACATCGCATCCTTCCTGTGCTAAGCGCAGACATATTGCCTCACCAAGTCCCTGTGCACCACCTGTAACCAATGCCTTCTTACCTTCTAGCTGTTTTGAAATCATCTTCTTCCCTCCTTGAATATTCATAATTGATAGAACCTCTTGCAAAACCCCCACGACCTTGCGTCGTGGGTGAATAAGATTTGTTAAAACAATTGTTTTCAACAAAATTCTTCCATTCCAACGGGACAAGCCCGCAGGGGAAGATAGTTTCGCAAGAGACTCTATAGTTTAATTTTCTAATATTTCCCGAGCAACATATCTTCAGCTTCTTTTGTCCAGAACCCGTCTCTCAAACATGCAGCAACATCAGCATGAGTTTCAGCAAGATCATCAAGTAGCACAAGCCCTAATCCTTTGCACTGCGGATATACAGTTATTTTTCCTGGGATAGCTCTGTTCTCAGTTGCACGAATCCCTTCAACTGCGCCATCTAATCCTGCAATCGCAGCAATGGACAAATCAGTATCTAACGTTCGAGCAATAACTTTACGCAGAACAATAAGCATATCTTCAAGCATTGAGCCGCTAGTGCCGATGAAATATAGCTTTTTAGAAACATACATATCAATATCAATAGGATGCTCTATCTGCGCCATAATCCCAGCAAAGATATTAATTATCCCATGATCGGCAGCAGCAGTTACGGCATCGGCAACAAGAGCAGGAATCGGAACCATAATAGTGGAATAATCCACACCCGCTGATATAGGTGACGCAATCGGATCATACGGTTTATAAGATACTCCGTTCTTTTCAGCCAACGGCTCTGCAACCTTCGACAATGCATCAAGCCTTTCTTTATCAAGCTCACCCGCACATACCGTGACTCCCGGCACACCCTGGCACACATTTCTGACAACGTGCATAAACCCCATCGGTCCACCAGCACCAATAATATTAACAGTATCACCTTCCCTGATCTCGCCTGAGTCAGGAATAGCTGCATAACCAGCCAAAGCTGAATCGGAGACTGTGCCCGTGATACGAATACCGCCATAATGCACCCGACCAACAGGAACATCTACCAAACCTCCAAAAGTACCGCCGCACTGCACAATATTAATCAATCCACCATTAGCAAGACAAGAAAATGCTATTGTAACAAGCTCAACATCAGTACCGACAAATACAATGTCGTTCACGCTTTTTTTAGCTATACCGGCAATATCAGTAGCGGTAACTTCCGTGACCTTCTCCACATTAAGAGTTTTTAGATCAATACGCACCTGACTCGCATCACTACCAGCAGAAACAACAAGTAACAGTTCGCCCAATGGTTTCTGACGGTCAGAGACAACGTATGAATCTTCCACACATGCCCATGGCTCAACCAACGAAATTGATGACGCACTAAGGTCGTCCGGAGCTGAAATAAGCATCGATTCACCTTCAGGCGAAACAAATACACGCTCATCCAACAACACATATTCCTGTAGTCCACCTTCAATATTATACCCGAATGCACCATTAGACTGTTCAGTCTTTAACCAACGAAAATCTGCCTGCACCAGGTAGCGCTTACCAACTTCAACGCTTGTAACATTCTCGCCAGCAGCAACAATATTCACTACCGTTTCATGTCCCGGCACAGTAGGTTGTTCATTAGGAACATACGATGGATTCTCGGCAAGCGCCTCTTTCGTAACTCCAGCTACAATATCACTTTTACGAGGATGCTCAGAAAACTGTTTAAGCAATTTCAAATCTGAAAAACAGATATTTGTACATTCAACTTTACCCAAAACCTGATCCGGCCCAGGCATAACTATCTCTTTTGTTCGATTCAGCTCTAATTCATCAGGCCCTATCAACTGCAACGCCTCTTGCTGTTCTGGTATATTCATTATTTTAGTTTTCCTTTATTTCATAGTTGAGCGTTCATTTTATTTTTTGTAGCGTTGGCTCTCTGAGCCAATCCTTCCCAAAGGGAAGCGTGCCGTTCAGGTTAGTTTATAGTGCTAGGACTTCGCCCGTCGCCTTGGCTGGGGACAGCCAACACTACAATTTTCCCTTAGTAATCTTTTGTATTTTTTGTGCCTTCTTGTAGCTATAATTTTTTCAATACTTCACTTGCTGTTAATTCTGCTGCGCAACTAAGCTTTGACTCCTTCTCAACACTTAACTTACTACCCAGCTCCACAAAAAAATCATTTTTCGCAAAGACAGTATCAAACTCTTTTTTAGCCCATTCACTCAGATAGCCAGCACTAGCTTCACGCTGCAAAACTGAATGCGCATAAACAATATAAGCACCATTAATAAAATCTTCTTTAAAAGGCGATAATTCAGCTGACTCAAAATCATCAACAAACAGATTACCATCCTTATTCATCTCCGTACCTACAAGAATCGGCAGACCAAGCTTACGCGCTCTCACTATAATATCCTTCAAATTACTCAGCTTCACATCTTCTACGCCTGCAGTGAAATTACGATCAGGAATAATATTAATAGCTGCACCACCGCTTGCCATCTCAACTGATAACAGCTCATCAATTTCCTGTTCACCTTCAGTAGTACCATCAAGCCACGTAATAACAGGGATAGCACCAGCTTCCAGAATAAAACGATTCATCTCGGCAAGTTCAGGGAAAGTATCTTTTCCTGGTTGTACATATCCCGCACCACCACGCTTCATCAGCTTAGCCCGAATCAAGTCAAGCAACATAGGACCATCAGGCACATCTACCTCACCAGCATTAGAATCAAGTTTACTAGCCCAATAAGCTGCACCTTTATCGTCAGAAAATTTCTCTGCCGCTTTGCGAGCATAAGCCAAACAGATATGTCGTTCCGTCGCATTGCCGGAAGGGGTCAGTGGCATAACATCCTGTTCCATATCGATCTGCACAGAATCAAGAACCACATTAACACGCCGCACCAACTCACCATTACGGGCAGCAGCCATGCTACGCATCTTAGCCAAAAACTCACACGCCCATCCGGTTGGTACTGAATCAGTAAACCCAATACCAAGATGATACGAAACACCCGGCTCACCAGGTGAATTTATAACCCTGTCAGCAAACTCAGGAACAAAAACACGTGATTCGATACCCGTACATGTCTTCAAACCCAATACTCTACCTGCAGCGACAAATTCATCAAGCCCATCCAGTACATCAAAATCCACAATTCCCGCAACAGCTAACCCACGCGCCTTTGCCAGCCATGCAAAATGTAAAGGAGAATACCCATACGCATTGTAAGAAAAGAATGTATGCGCATGTAGATTCACTCCAACTACTTTTTTAGGAGATATACTTACCTCCATTTTGGTCAATTCACTTAAAGCGCTCTTGCGAACTTCAAGATTAAAATCATCAAGTGCTATCTCTAATTGTTCTTTAGTTCTTTTCATAAATACTTTTTTGCTTTTATTTTTCCTTATAGCCTCTTGCAAAACTATTCATTTATACTGCTTTTGTGTAGCGTTGGCTGTCCCCAGCCAATCCTTCCCCGCAGGGAAACTCGCCTTTAGGCGCGGTCACAACCACACCTAGGGCTACGCCCGTCGCTTTTGCCTGAGACAGGCAACACTACACTACCTTTAATCATTCTTACATCTCTATTTTAGAAGTAGTTTTGCAAGAACTTCCTTAGGCGTTCAATCTTTTATTTTCAATTTTCTACGTGACGGCATAGCATGTACGCAACTACCATGTAAAACATGCGCAGCTTCCATCCATGCTTCCGAAAGTGTAGGATGCGAATGTACCGTCTTGCCAATTTCACTAACGGTCAATTCTGCATTCACTGCCAAAGTAGCTTCTGCAATTAGTTCCGTTGCATGTGGCCCAACAGCAGCAGCACCTAAAATCTGATCAGTATCAGCATCAGCAATCCATTTCACGAACCCAACTGTTTCTCCCATCGCCATAGCTTTTCCTAAGGAAGCAAAAGCAAACTTACCAACAGCAACATCGCGACCGGCCTCTTTTGCTTCAGCCTCGGACATTCCAACAACACCAACTTCCGGTGCCGTAAAAATGCAGCCAGGAATAAGTATCGCAGCTTTTTTTGCTTTACCAGCTACCGCATTCTCTGCAGCAGTACAACCCTGTGCAGTTGCCGCATGTGCCAACTGCGTACTACCAGCAATCACATCACCAACCGCATAAACTGTCGCAGCTGAAGTGGAGCAATCGGCATCCGCAGGAATAAAACCATGTTCATTCAACGTCACGCCAGCATTCTCAATAGCTAATCCATCTGTTACTGGACGACGTCCAATAGAAACCAACATCATCTCAGCTTGCACAGCTTTACCGTCAACCTTACCTTTTACAGCCTTAGCAGTCGTAGTAATCTTTTCTAACGGTGCGCCTGTTATAATATCAATATCCAACTCTTTTTCCATATACTTACGAACCTGACGACGCACATCCTTATCCAGCATCGGCAAAACATCATCCAGCATCTCTACAATACTGACCTTGACGCCTAACTGCGCAGCCAAACATGCAAACTCACAACCAATCACGCCACCACCAAGAATCAGGAGAGACTTAGGCAGTTTTGTTAATTCTAAAAAGGCTCGACTTTCCACTATGAGTTTAGATTTAGGTATAAATCCCGGCATAACAGAATCAGATCCAGTAGCAATAATAGTTTTTGATGCTCCTATCTCCTGCTTACCATCAGCACCATCAACAGCAATCACATTACGAGAAACAAATGATCCCACACCACGCAATAAAGTAACGCCGTTCGCCTTAAGTAACCCCTCAACACCTTTGCGCAAGGTTCCAACAACTTTATCTTTACGATCTGCAAATGCCTTATAATCATATTCAGCAGAACCAACCGAAATACCTAACTCTTCCGATTTGGCAATACGGTGAAACAGATCACCACTGGCAATCAAAGTCTTAGTTGGGATACATCCACAATTCAAACACGTTCCGCCAGCCTGATCTTTTTCTATAACTGCTACCGATGCACCAAGCTGTGCTGCACGAATTGCTGCTGGATATCCACCCGGTCCACTACCAATTACTACGACGTCAAATGTTTCCATAATTCTACATCCTCTAATTTATTCTTTATAGCATTAATAAAAGCTGCTCCAGTTGTCCCATCAACAATACGATGATCTGCCGATAATGTAACCTTCATTATTTGACGAACTGCAATTTTTCCATCAACAACAGTAGCTGTCGGGATCGTACTAGCAACTGCAAGTATACCACCTTCACCAGGATTTATAATAGCACCAAAGTCTTCCACATTCAGCATACCCATATTCGTAACAGTGAATGTGCTTCCCGTCATCTCGTCAGGCATAAGCTTACCACTACGTGCCTTAGCTCCAACTGATGCCACTTGCGCACTCAACTCACTCAATGTCAATTCCTGTGAATTACGAATAGCCGCTACAACTAAACCACTATCCAAACCGATGGCCAGTCCGAGATTAACACTTTCATTCCAGCTTACATTAACACCATCAGTACTACTATTCATTGCAGGAAACTCCTCCAATGACAATATCGTTGATTCCAAGATGAAGTCAGTAACTTTATACGCCTTGCCTGCCTCTTTAAGCTCTTGCCGATATATCAGCAGATCAGTCATATCAACACTAACCGTAACATAAAAATGCGGAATATCACGGAAACTGCTTGTCAGGCGACTGGCAATAATCTGCCGCATCTTACTCATTTTCTTTGGTAACGCCGCAATGCTACGTTCCACATCATGAACCATAACACGCTCAGAAACTCCAGTACCACGAACAGTTAATAGATTAACTTTGTGCTTTGCAGCCAAACGCTTTGCGGCTGGGCTTACACGTAACTGATTATATCCACTGCTCTCTAAATACGCCTCAACATCTTTAACTACTATCCGACCATTAGGTCCCGTGCCAGCAATCACCTTAAAGTCTATACATTTAGCCTTTGTCAGCGCTTTAGCACGTGGCGAAATAAATACCCGCTCCGCCACCGCAACAACTGGCGCAGACTGCGCAGGTGAAGAAACAGAAACTACAGGCGCCGCCTTTATTACCGGAGCAATCGCCTTTTTATCTTCCGCTACAGCTGCCGCCTTAACTGGTGCAGGCTCTACCTTTACCGGAACTTTCGGTGCAGGTGGAGCATCAGGAACTTTCTCGCCTTTCTCACCAATATAAGCAACTACAGATGACACAGGGACAGTCTCCCCTTCACCAACAAATATCTTTAACAAAAACCCATCAAAAAAGCTTTCAGCTTCCAAAACAGCCTTATCAGTCTCTATCTCAAATAGAATATCGCCCTGCTTAACAGCATCACCTACACTCTTATGCCACTTAACAATAGCCGCCTCTTCAACAGTCTGCCCCAATTTGGGTAATAACACCGGTTGTGCCATAATCATTCTCCTTTAAAAATTTTAAAGTGGGCGTAAGCATTACGCCCTCTACATGTCATTTATTATATGATTTTTTTACATGCCGCCATGATATCATCTGTATCTGGCATAAACGCCTGTTCAAGGATATGCGACTGCGGTGCAATACCATCTTTAGCACCAACGCGCATAACTGGTGCATCAAGATAATCAAATGCTTCCATCATAATACGTGAAGCAATCTCGCCAGTAAAACTAGCAACATCAACACACTGACTAACAACCACGCAACGTCCAGTCTTACGAACTGAAGCAAGCACACAATCCATATCCAGCGGAACCAGACTACGTAAGTCAACAACCTCGACACTAACACCCTCTTCACTCAATTGATCCGCCACCTTCAACGAGTCATGTAGCGCAGGACCCCAAGTAACAATCGTAAGATCACTACCCTCTTTCTTGATATCTGCTACACCAAGTTCAATAATATATTCCTCTTCAGGAACTTCACCCTTAATGCCATACAACACCTGTGACTCAACAAACATCATCGGGTTATTATCACGAATAGCAGCCTTCAACATTCCCTTAGCATCATAAGGTGTTGCTGGATATGCCACATACAATCCAGGCATATGTGCAAACATCGTTTCTAGCGACTGAGAATGCTGACCGCCATAACCTTTACCGCCACCAACAGAAGCGCGATAAACAACAGGAACCTTAACCTTCGAGCCAGACATATAGTGCCACTTAGCCGCCTGATTACTAATCTGATCCGATGCCATCAATGCAAAATCCATATACATTAATTCAGCAATCGGCCGTAACCCAGTCATCGCTGCACCAACAGCAACACCACAAATACACGCCTCAGAAATTGGCGAATTAAAAACACGCGACCTACCAAAACTTTCTAACAAACCTTTGGTAACCTTAAATGCGCCACCATAATCAGAAACATCTTCACCAAAAAGAATAACACGAGAATCACGATCCATCTCTTCCGTAATAGCTTCTTTAATTGCATCTTTATAAGTAAGTTCACCATTAACACGCTTAATCTCTGGCAACGGATTGATAACTTCAAACTTAGTAAACTCTTCAGGAACCGTATCAACCTTTGTGTCAGTGTACATATATTTCAACACATCCTCGGCCGCAGGATCGGCAGATGCAGCAGCACGTTGAGCAGCAACTGCATTACGATCTATCACACGCTTTTTAACTGCCGCCAATTTACGTTCAGTCAAAACACCATTCTTAATCAACTGAGCAGAAAATGTATCAATAGGATCAACAGCACGCCAAGCAGCCTCTTCTTCTCTAGTTCTATACTCATTGCGCGGATCACTTAACGAATGGCCATAATAACGATACGTATCAACCTCAAGCATCACAGGACCTTCACCTTTACGACAGATCTTTGCCGCACGCTGAATAGCATTACGCACTGCCAATACATCCATGCCGTTTACAACTTCAGCATGCATGTTGTTATCGGCAAAACCTGCTGCACGGCGCGCCATGCTCTCAACTCCCATAACTTCATTATCAGAACGATGCGTCATGCCATAATGATTATTCTGAATCACATAGATAACAGGCAGACCAAAAGCCTTATCTTTAGCCAGCTCATTTGTATGCTGCTTCATAGAAGCCCAGTTTAAAGATTCCAGCACTACACCATTAGCATAGGCACCATCACCAGCAATACAGCATACAACACGATCATTATCAAGATAACGTGCCGTTGTAGCTGCGCCTGTAGCAATAGGAACTCCGCCACCTACAATTGCATTAGCGCCAAGATGACCAACCGTAAAATCGGCAATATGCATACCGCCCCCACGCCCCTTGCAATATCCAGCTTCTTTACCAAAAAGCTCGGCGATAGTCTGATAAACATGATCTTCTAAAGCCTCATCCAACAAAGCTTTTTTTGTTTTAGCACTACTATCCGGCATACGCTCACGTAACTGCTCAATTGACATACCACGCAACGCAAAACAACCCTTAGCGATACTGTCACCATGACCACGATGAGTAGACGTAATGTAATCAAGTGGATCAATACCAACACAACAGCCAACCGAGGCTGCCTCTTGTCCAATTGAAACATGTGTAGGGCCGCGATACTCAAAATCACTAATCGGCTCATACGCACCAGAACGAAGCTTGATAATCATCTGCTCAAACTCTCTAATAGTCAACATATCCTCTAGAACCGAAATTGCTTCCGGTGCATCTATGCTTTTCGCCTTCAGCTCAGATTTAAGATTTTTCCGATAACTATAAGCCTTAATCGTACCGCACTCTATTGTACGCGCCTTGAAATCAGGACGCATATTACTTAAATAATTTTGCATATTCTTCTTTCCTTTTTCTGTTTTTATAATAAGGGGCTGTTGCAGAACTGCTACGCCCCTATACTACCTGCAATATGAACTTCTACATCACGTTCTTTCAAAATAACGTCATCCTCTTCCGATAACGCCCTATCAATAATCATATGATCAAATGTATCAACCTTTGTTATATTTATTAAATTCCTGATTCCCATCTTACTATGGTCAACAAGTAGATATTTCATGTCAGCCGCCTGCAGCATTTTTCTCTTAAGCTCCGCCTGCAACTCATTAGTATCACTCAGGCCATATCCCAGATCGCAACCACTACAAGACATAAAGACCTTATTAACATGATATCCCATAACCGCCTGCTCAGCACGACTGCCAACAAAAGCAAGATATGAGCCAGAAAACTCGCCACCAACACCAATAACATGAATATTCTTACAGCGCACAAACTCCACAATCACCTTGATAGAATTGGTAATAACAGTCAGAGGTATATCAGGTAACAACTTTGCCATCTGCCAAGTTGTAGTGCTTGCATCCAGAATAATAGAGTCACCCTCTTCAACAAATTTTATAGCTTCTGATGCTATCGCACGCTTCTCTTCAATATTTATTATACGGCGCTCACTAAAAGTTAAGGCATAATCATTGCCAGCTACGCGAACTGCTCCACCATGGCTACGCTTAACCAAGCCAACCGCTTCCAGCTTAGCCAAATCACGCCTGATAGTCTCTCGCGCAACAGAAAATGAATGAGCAAGTGCATCCACGCGCACACTTCCCGTCCGCACCACCATTGCTTCAATCTTACGTTGTCTATCTATCGCTAACATTTCAAACCCCTACTCTTACAAACTCTAAATATCTCTTTCATCTTCACGCATTTACGACACAGATCCCTAAACACGCACAGATAAAACCACATAAACGGGCATCAAGTCAACAAAAAAGAGGAAATACTCACATAAAAAGAGGATAAAGTTTCTTGAACCATGAAAATATTACCGATTATGTTGTTTTTTCTTGCACAAACAAACATTTAAAGGCATTATACCTTAACTTCTCAATAAAGAAGGTGATATTTAAAGAGTAGTACAAGCTTCTAGCTTGTTTTTGCAAACAGGATGCTTGCACTACTCTAGTAAAACAGCTTTCCATAGCTGTTTAATCAGCATCGGAGTGCTGATTTACCGCCCGTGCTAAATGACTTTTTGAGAAGTTACATTGCATCGTTATAAAAAAAGGATTATAAAATGAACTACCCAAGCATAACCAAAGAAACAACCGAACAGGCATACAAACAGGCGCAAGCACGTTACTCCGATTTTGATATAGATACCGAATCTATTCTCGCCAAGCTCGCAACAATCCCTATCTCAATGCACTGCTGGCAAGGAGATGATGTTGGCGGCTTCGAATCTCCAGATACCGCCTTAAGTGGCGGCATCATGGCCACCGGCAATCACCCCGGCAAAGCTCACACACCAGAAGAGTTGCGCACCGACATAGAAATGGCTATGAGCCTTATCCCTGGCGCACACCGCCTCAACCTACATGCCCTCTATAGAGAAGATGGCGGTAAGTTTGTTGATCGTGATGCTATCGATGCATCTCATTTTTCTTCATGGATCGACTGGGCAAAAGAGAAAAAGATCGGCATAGACTTCAACCCATCATTTTTCTCACATCCAAAAGCCGCTTCAGGCATGACACTATCAAGCCCTGATGATGGAATTCGTAACTTCTGGATCGAACATGGTAAACGCTCACGCGAAATAGCAGCCGCATTTGCAGAGGCCCTGAACGAACCAGTGGTAAATTCATTCTGGATCCCTGATGGCACCAAAGATTTAACAGTAGACAGATGGGACGCACGCAAACGCCTAACAGAATCGTATGATGAAATCTTTGCAAAAGAATTTGATCCTCGCGTAAAAGAAGCCGTCGAATGCAAGCTATTCGGGATCGGCAGTGAAGAATTTGTTGTTGGTAGCCATGAATTCTATATGGGCTACGCAATAACACGCAACAAAATGCTCTGCCTAGATATGGGACACTTCCACCCTACTGAAACAATTCATGATAAACTTTCGGCAATGTTAAACTTTATCCCAGAAGTACTAATTCATGTCAGTCGTCCTATCAGATGGGATTCGGATCATGTCGTAATCTTAAACGATAACCTACTTGATCTTGCACGCGAAATTGTTAGAGGCGATGCCTTTGACCGCGTCAATATAGCCACCGACTTCTTCGACGCCTCCATCTGCCGCATCGGCGCCTGGGTGATCGGGCTTCGCGCAACACAGCAAGCATTACTACAAGCCATGCTCGAGCCAACTGACCTACTAAAACAGCTCGAACGAGAAAACCGCGGCGCAGAGAAACTCGCACTGATGGAATCTTTCAAAACATTGCCAATGGGCGCCGTATGGGATCAATTCTGCCTACAGCAGAATACTCCAGTTGGTGCAGCATGGCTGAATGACATGACCAAATATGAAAACAACGTACTGGCAAAAAGATAAAAACAGATA
>DAOVUR010000182.1 GCA_030632465.1 bacterium
ATCTACTATTTTAGGATCAAAATGCTCGCCGCTTTCTTCTTTTATCAGCGCAAATATTTTTTCATCAGGCCAAGCTTTTTTGTATATTCTATCTGAGCCTAATGCATCAAACACGTCGGCAAGTGCTGTTATGCGACCGTAGATATGGATAGCTTCGCCAGCAGTGCCTTGTGGGTAGCCTTTGCCGTTCCATTTTTCATGATGCTCGTTGGCAACAATGGCGGCTGTCTTGAAAATAGGGCGCTCGGAACAGTTTAGCATGCCGTAACCAAGCACAGCATGGGTCTTCATGATTTTGAACTCTTCTTCAGTTAGTTTTCCTGGTTTTTTAAGTATTGCATCAGGAATACCTACTTTACCAATGTCATGCATTGGGGATGCCTGCTCCAGTAGCCGCGCTTCATCCTCCGGCATGCCATATTTTATTGCAAGTAGATATGAATATTTAGCTACTCTTTTGACATGGTTGCCAGTTTCTTTGCTACGCGATTCTCCAATAGCGCCCATAGTGAAGACTACCTCGCTTTGAGTGTTTGTGATCTCCATATTAAGGTCTTGTATAACTCTAGTTGCTTCTTCAACACGCGTCTCTAGATTTTCGTTTAGATCTTGTAGTTGATCTTCAGCGTTGAACCTAGAGGAAATCATGTCATTTGCAATCTTTGCCATAACTTTAAATTCGCTATAGGGTAGCTCTTCTTCAGGAATCAAACTTTTTTTAGTTTTTGCGTCATGGAATAAATTGATAAATGACTCGAATGATGATCTTAAGGCACCTACTAAAGCCATGATCACGATGAGCATTGTAATGGCTGTAACCATCTGAATGGTCAGCTCTTTCATCTGTGCATTCTTTTTTGCTGTATGTAGTTTGGGTAGAAGTGTGTCATGTATTAGTTTTAGATTCAACTCTATGCTCTCTGCATTCTGGTGTAACTCTGCCATTAGTCCGAGTTTATGAGTGAGTCCTACTGTGGTAAAAGCATTTACAATTTGATCTACTATTACGCGATATTCCTGCAGCTGCTTTTGAGTGGCGGGATATTTCTTTGAATCTTTCTGTAGTTTGTCATGTAGGATGTTTGCTTGTGCGATATAGTAGGGGTCATGGCGTAGAACAAAGTTTTTTTCGTTACGCTTGATGTCTGAGACTGTAAGGAGCATATCTGTTTCTTCTTTATCTTTCAGAAATCTTTCAGCTTCCCATATTTTCGTACTACCTTGTCCGCGTAAACCTTCGTTGATGCTTAGTCCTACATCAATAACCTGATCTGATATCTGGTTGAATAGTGATTTATAGTTTTCGACATCATCATGTAGTAAAAAAAGTAGATTATCATCAATGCCTTGCTCTTTCAGGTTAGGTACAACCGCTTCCCAGTCTGTTTTGAATGCTTTATAGTTATTATCAAAGAAAGTTAGTTCTTGTGCATCTAGTCGACTCAGGAAATCTTTCTCAGCTCGGCGCATGTTAAGTAGCCTTATATCTAGGCGCATAATTAAGTAGGTAGACTCAATAAGTGATGTGGTTTTTGTGGAAGTTGTATAGCGTGTATAGATTAGGGTTATGATACTGCCTAAACTTATTAGTAGAATGAGGAACAGACGTGATTTTACAGATTTCATAATGATGAATACCTTTCTCTTTGTTGGCGCAAGTATTTGTTCATTTAAGTGATATTGGTATCATAATGAAACATTCCCATAATGCAATCATTTATTATTGTTTGCGCTTAAAGCATAAGCATAAGTATGGTGTGCAATGTGTATAAAAACTAAAAATAGTTCTAGCGTGGATAGAGGCGGTTATGATACCGATATTGCTTGTCACTATTTTTCGGTTTGCAAGGCTGGTGAGATGATTAATAAATCCACGTTTTATGTAGAGGATTAGATGTGGTGTCCACATATGTATGAAACAGAAATTATATAAGGTATAAAGAAATAATAATGAAGAAGCAGAGTGCAATCACAGAGTTTATATTAGAAGCAAAACGTATTTTATCAATGGACATTACCTGTCCAGTAAATGGGCTTGGCGGGTATGGCGATAATGGCGAAGTTATTTATGAAGGTCACCCTAACGGATGTCCTTCAGTTCTCTTGGATAATCAGGGATCTGCAACTGCTACGTTTATTGCAAATGGATCGGTAGAATTTAGTGTGCATGAAGATGCCGGAATGGATGTGACTATTCTTGATCCAAGCTTTGATACAGTGATGAAGCGCGAAATAGGTGTTCCTTCTGCAAACGTCTGGATTAGTGTGCAGAAAGGGAAGAAGTCTGCAGTTTCATGCTTGATGAATCCAAAGATGCATAGCAACTGTCCGGCAGCGGCTACGCGCATTGTTAAAATTGGCGATCCCTGCCGTTCTATGTGGTATATCTCTTCTTTTAAGTTAGGTAGGGACATGAGTTGCGAGACTGCTGTTAAGCTCTGTCTGGTTTCTACAGATAAAGGGCCGGCACTGCTTCGTGAAGTCTATGTTAAAAATACCGGTTCTAAAAATATAGATGGTAATTTATGGGCGTACTTTGATATGCACGGCACGCAGTATTTTGCTTATAACAAAGATATCTGGTATGACCGCGGTGTGCCACTTAGTACAAAAGAATCAATTGCCTGTGCAGCTGTTCCGTATAGCGATAATATGCAGATTAAGCGAGTTTCGTCTGATGTTGAGAAGTTAACAGCAGTAGATGCAACATGTGATTATTCAACTTTTATAGGTGACACCTCAGCTTCTGCTTGGATGCCAGAAGCTGTCCTAAATGGGGCAATGCTGGCTAATGGTGCTGGTAGCAAATATTCGCGTTTTTCTACGGCAACAATTGCAGCTAATAACTTCTCCTTTGACCTAGCGGCAGGCGAAGAGGCGGCGTTACGTCAATCACTGCTCTATATCACAGACAATAAAGTTATGGCATCATTTAGAAAGGCTGCCGAATCTGAGTCGCCACGCTATAACGATATGGCAAATTCCTTTAAGAAGGCGGGCCGTGCTCTTGCTTCATCAACTTTGGGAGTTAAGGATATCAGGCAGACCATTGGTGGTGTTGATGATGATTCTGAAGCACCATTTTTCAGGGTAACTGCGCCTAAACAGGCAACATCGGCACATTATGCGAACTCATTATGGATTGGCGTAAAAGAGCTTTATGAGAATTGCCGTGCACATGGAGCAAAACTAGCTGGTGGTATTGAGCTTGGCACTAGAGATCGCGCACAGGATATGTGGCCAAAGATGAAAGAAGATCCAGGAAGGGTGCGAAAAGATTTGGTGCATGCGCTTGGCTTTATGTATGTGACAGGAGCGGGTAAGCCACCAGTAGTAGGCAAGCGTCCTATGACTTTGCCAGAAAAATTATATGGAATGTTTCCGCGTCAGTACCCCAGTCACTGGGATAACAGAGAGGAATCCGTCCCTAATGATAACAGACCATATACAGATAGTCCGGTCTGGCTTATAAATGCACTTAATATGTATATTCGGGAAACTGGTGATGTCGCTATTCTTGGTGAGCAGGTAACAACTATCCGCCTTACTGATCCTGAACACCCAGAAGTATCTTCAATTATCGGCAATGATAAAGTTCAGTCGATCTTGGATGTTGTTTTAGAAGTTTTTGCCTGTTTTGAGCGGCATGTAAAAGATTCTCCTTATGGTGTGATACAGATTCTGTACGGCGAATGGTGTGATCCGGTTGATATGTACGGCACTTCTGTTGTTGGTGATGATACTACCCGTGGACGAGGACGTGGAGCGCAGATCAGACTGTCGGCGCATGTTTTTGACTGCATGGTCGAGACGGTTGATATGCTGTCTGCAGATGTCATTAAGAAACAATTTTTGAGCAACACAAATAAAGGTGCTCTAAATAAACTGAAGAAATTTGCGGATCGCTTACGCCAGAATATAGTTGATGTGGCATGGGAAGATGGTGATGCCAAGTTCCATGCAGGATTCATCTCTTGTATTCATGAATTGAAGAAAAATGGTAAGCGCCCAGTATACGCTAAGGGTGAAGTCGGCTATACGCTTGGCTCAATGCGCGGGTTAGATTTTGACGGAAGAAAACGTCGCGATGTTACTGTTCAGGCTTATGGGCTCAATCTGTTGGTCATGGAGCGTGCTTATTTAACCCCTGTAGTAGATGCTGATCAGAAGGTTAAGCAGCTACTTAAAACTATTGATAAGCTGTTTTACAGTCCTAAGTTAGGGTTATCACTCTTTACTACACCTATTGCAAATAATCAGCAGGCGATTGACTTGGTAGGGCGTATGGGTGTTCTTCCGGCAGGTTGTGCCGAAAACGGCGAGTATCAGCACGGCCAAGCATTTCTGCATCAGTATCGTCTAAACGTACCGGCGGAGGCTACCATTGAAAGAAAGAACTTTC
>DAOVUR010000156.1 GCA_030632465.1 bacterium
CCCCGAAGGTATCTATTTACTGTAGGGCTGGAACGGTTGAGCTTGCGAAACCTTCCCGCCGGACCTGGCTGGAAGGCATCGTACCTCAGCCGTTCCAGCCCTACAATTCATGACGCAGCAAGCTGCGGGGTATTAAACCCTCAGCTTCAAATAACTATCACAAATTGCTTGCGACACAAAACTAGGCTCGTTCCCTTCGTCACCTTGCAGGTCGCAGAGCGTCGTCGGCGGAGTGAAGTATAGCGAAATCGCCAGTACTACATTTTATAATAAATAAAGCAGTAATTATTTTTAATATAGACGCTATTATTTCTCGACAATATTCTGCAGGAAGTGATAGTATATAAAGCTGTTTAGTTGGATTGTGAGTTGCTGGAATATTGGTTAAATATGGAGTGTTTTGATGCCTTCTCAGTATGATTTATCAAAAACAATGCGGATTGATATTCACCCCGATGTAATGGGTGATATCGTTGATGTTGCACCCGAGCAAAGCTGGACGCTTAGTAATGCCGATGATGTAGAGTTTATTGCACGTGAGAACCGTGAAATTGAGCGTTCGCATGAATATGTTAAGATATTACAGTCTATATATGATGCGGTTATTATCACTGATAATGATGGCGGAATTGTTGATTTTAATTTTCGTGCTTTGGATTTCTTTAGTACCAGCGAGCGAGACCTAACCGGTTTGTCGATTCTGGATATTATTTCTGGAGCTGATGAAGCATTATTAGATGCTGTCCGCTCTAACCTCACAGACCACAGATATACGTTGATTGAGGCGCTATGTCTTAGGTTAGATGAAACAACATTTCCAGCTGAGATTGCTGTTAGTTATATTGATTTAGATTTCGAGGGTGAACTCTGTTTTTTTGTACGAGATATTACAGTACGTCGACAGGCGCAGGATGCACTAGAAGATGCCGTTACTAGACTGGAAGCGCACGACAAGGCACGTACACAGTTTGTCTCTAATGTATCGCATGAATTAAGGACACCTTTAACATCAATAATTTATGCTGTATCAAATATGTTAAGAGGTATCATTGGGAATTTACCAGATAGAGCAAATAACTATTTACGTATGATTGAGGGTGATAGTAAGAGATTGTTGAATACAGTAAATGATATTTTGGATATTAGTAAAATTGAGTCTAATACGTTAGAGCTGCACCATGCAGTCTTGCCGCTTGGTAGCTTAATGAGCTATAGCGCAGAGTCATTGCGAGTGCAGGCTGCAGCAAAATCGATAGAGCTATTTATTAGTACCAGCAAGAAAGAGTATTTTGTGGATGGTGATATTGGTAGGATGGAACGCTTGATAATCAATGTTGTGGGAAATGCCGTTAAGTTTACCCCTGAAGATGGACAGATCACGGTTGAGATAATGGACGATCCTTCAGGCAATGGTAATGCAATGATATTAGTTACTGATAGTGGTGTTGGGATTCCGCCAGACTCTATCGATAAAGTGATGATGCGATACTTTACCGTGGGTATACAGCCCAGTGGTTCTGGATTGGGATTGGCTATTTCAAAAGAGATCGTTGAGCTGCATGGAGGCAGTCTTGATCTCATAAGTCCGCCGCCAGGAAATGAAACAGGAACACAGGTCTCAATCAGTTTGCCAACGGTACTGTCGCCACACGTTTTGATTGTTTACAAAGATGCATCGGCATGTAGTGTATTAGAAAATCACCTTGCTTCTTGTGGTTACCGCATCAGTAGTGATACAGAGGGTGGGGCGATTGTTGACCTTATTAATTCTGCACAGCCCGATGTGATAGTAATTGATGTGTCTGGTGCACCTGACGATTTAGTAGCAATTATTGCTGGCGTAAAGGGGCGTACTGATTTTAGAAAAACACCTGTTATTGTTCTTACCGATACGGCTCTACGATCATCGCAGGAGGAAATTCTGAACACATTAAATATTCCAGTGTTAACTAAGCCACTTGACGAGAGTACGTTGTTGCAGTGCCTTGCTGGAGTATTTTTAGGGGTATTGTAAAAAGGGTAAAAGGTAAACAACGGTAAGTTTTAACAACAAAAGAGAATTTTTAAAAAATATATAGAAAACGAAAGGGCACATTATGGTTGCACAAGATAAAAGTAAAATATTACTTATAGATGATGACACAAGTTTATTGGTGACATTGAGGGATTTTTTGTCATTTGAGGGATATGAAGTAGTAACCGCTGATAGTGGAGAGCAGGGGCTGGAAAGATTGAAGGATTATGAGCCAGACCTTGTTATTGTTGATATGAGCATGCCTGGCATGGGCGGTATTGGTTTCTTGAAAGCGATTTCTGAGCCAAGTGGCGGAATGAAATATTCAGTGTTAGTACTAACTGCACGTGCAAATATGGCGGAATTCTTTGCGAATGTTGACGTTGATGGGTTCGTTGCAAAGCCATGTAATCCAGAAGATTTACTTATGGAAGTTGCTAGAATCATATTCTTAAAGAAGGGGGCAGGAAAAACTAAAAGCACTATTGCTTCTGAACCGAATAAGAGCGTCTTATTGGGTGAAGATGATGAGGCAGTATTAGCATCCTTGACGGAAGCATTTACAAGAGCTGGATATGATGTTGAAAGTGTTACTAATGGTCCTGAAATTTTAGAAAAGGCTCTTATATGTAAACCAGCAGCTATTGTCATTAAACGTATCTTTACAGGTATGAATGGTGATGTTATTGCGAACCTATTAAAGGAAATGCCGAACACAAAGGCGATACCTATTGTTTTGTATGATAATGATGATACTACTACGCCGGAATCAAAATATATAAATGTAGAATCAGGTATTAGTGCTTTTGTTCGTACGCATTACGGTACAGATCTATTGGCTGCAGTTAGAACTCTGGTCGATTAGTCTCTTGGCTTTTCTAGGCGCTCAGCTTACATTAGTTTTTGGATAATTAGAAATTATGTTAGGGTCATAAAAATATGCGGTGTCCAAAATGTTCACATTTGGAAGACAAGGTTATTGATAGTCGTTCGGCTGGCAATGGTTCGGTGATTAGGCGCAGAAGGATGTGTTTAGACTGCGGATATCGATATACGACCTACGAGGAGATTGTTCGTACGCAGTTGAGAGTCACAAAACGTGATGGTCGATGCGAGCCTATTGATCGTGAAAAACTCATGGGTGGGGTTGTCCGAGCCTGCGAGAAACGCCCAATAAGCACAGAAACTATTGAGAGTATGGTTGTCGGCATAATTGATGAACTTGAGAGTGAATATGAACGTGATGTTCCTAGCCAAGCAGTAGGTAAGAAGGTTATGGATCGTTTAGAGAAGTTGGATGAAATAGCGTATGTACGCTTTGCTTCTGTTTATAAAAACTTTCGTGATGTAAATCAATTTCTTAGTGCCATTAACGGTTTGATTGGAAAAGAAGAATGATTTTTGATCCAGGAGACATGATTGAGTCAAAACCTTCCGTAGTAGTCACTCATATACAGTCTGAGATTGCTGATATTTGTGGTGTAGATGTAGCTACCGAGTTTTGTCGCATTGAAGTTGCAAAAGCCATAGAATATTTTCTTGAAAACGAGCACGACTCAGAGTTTATTGAATCAAAAACTTTAACAATGTTAGCTGCTAAGGTGCTAGCGTCAACAGGGGATCCTGGATCAGCTAGGCGGCTCATGCTTTTTAGCTCAGGTATGGTTAAGCCTTCAGAGTGGGTAGTTACTGGTGATAAAGATGTCTGGGTTTTAAATCTTAAAGAGATTACTATGCAGGAAGATGCATCACTTGAATTGATCTTTTTCCGAGGAGTTCAGCTAGTTCTAGATTCAATTGCTGATGTATGGGATGAGTGTGCTGGTGATGGAGTTTTAGGGTTACGTCATGTATGCTTGGCTGCGGCCAGTTTGCTAGGGGCACCTAGAAATTCTAGAGCAGTGGCAGTACTGTCGGATGAGATTATTGATACGTCTATTGCAAAACTTGAACAACTTAAAGGTGATCGTGGATGGACGTCGGTACCGTTTGTGCTTAATTTAGATTTCAAATAGAATCCCCTGCATTAAGGCGCTAAGAAACAGAGTAAAATATACTATTTTGTCTACCAGAAGAATGTTTTTATATGAATTATACACGTAGAGATTTTATACAAAAAGCTACTTTGACCACGTTGGGTTTTAGTGGGTTGTCTTGCCTTGGTGCAGTGGTACCAAAGATCACTGACGCTAAGGATAAGGATAAGCCTAATGCTGAAGAAGGTGTTCTTTTATTTCGGCGGTCAGTATGGACGAACCAGAGTCCGCGCCTGAAACTTTTACATAGTGCTAAAAATTATGACAAGATAACCTTACATCACACAGGTGCAGGTGCTATTTATCACACAAATCAAAATGCTGTAATATGTGATATTGATGGTGTATTCGCTTCACATATGAACCGTAATTATGGTGATATTGGTTATCATTTCATTTTGGATTATGCAGGCAGAGTATGGGAAGGTCGTTCACTTTTATACCAAGGTGCACATGTTTGCCATCATAACAAAGGTAATATTGGTATTATGTTACTCGGTAATTTCGAAAAACAGCAGCCATCCGCTTTGCAGTTGGAGGCTATGCAAAAACTTGTGGGTTCTTTAAAGAAAAAATATTCTGTAAAGCCAAAAAACATCTTTGGACACCGTGATATTGGTCAAAGCCTATGTCCTGGTAAGAATCTGTATCCACACGTACATGCTCTTAGAGCATGAGCTGTATGTGAGAAAGTCTGTTTGGGTGTGTGCGGGATTTGCGTTTGCCTGTCAAATTCGCTATAAATTTTATCGTTTCGAAGTAGTCACCTATCTCCGAGAGGTGACATGTGTGCGGGCAAAGTCTGGAAATTTTATACTGCTCTACGGTGCTACCTCTCGGAGATAGGTAGCTACTTTGCTC
>DAOVUR010000038.1 GCA_030632465.1 bacterium
ACTTCAACAGGTGCCCTAAGTGATCTGAAGGAGTTGCAGGGGGTATGCGGCGAGTATGATGTTAAGCTTTGCTTAGACTGCATTAGCTCGATTGGTATTGTTCCTGTGGATCTGAGTGGAGTCTATCTTGCTAGCGGGACAAGTGGTAAGGGGTTGGTCTCTGTTGCTGGGTTGGCTATGGTTTTTCATAATCATGATTTATGTTCTACACCTGATGCTATACCTAATTCGCTTGATATGGGATATTACCAAGAGAAAGGTGGCATTCCATTTACTCTTCAGTCGAGCTTGCTCTATGCGTTATCGGAATCGCTTGCAGAGATCGACTGGGTGGAGCGCTACGAGAAGATAGCGGCATGGAGTGTATCAACTAGGAAGTTGTTGGATAGGGCCGGTATATCAGTTCTGGTTGATGAGTCATCTTCATTGCCTGCAGTAATTACTATTGTTGTGCCGGATGGTGTTGCTTCAGTTTATGTTGGTGATGAGTTAAAGCAGAAAGATATTCTGGTAAGTTATAAGAGTGGTTACTTGCTTGAACGTAACTGGATTCAGTTTTGCATGATGGGTAATGAACAGCAGTCTGCACGTAAGCCTGTGCGTATCTTGGAAAGATTGTTAAGGGTGTAAGCTACGGTTTTTTGTAGATAGTTATTGTGGGGTGGGCGAAGTATAGGTTTCGGTCATCTGCCACGTAGACTTTTTTCCAATTCTTATTTATGTCGTTATATATCTTCTGCATATCTTCGTTGTAGTATGGTGAGTTCTTTTCGTAGAATCGTCTATAGGCCAGCGAGCTTGCTATCACAAAATTAAACTCTTTATATTGTGGCGTGATATAGCGGCCACGCTGTTCGTATACGCCTTCTTTATTGACTGATATGGTATAAAATTCGCGCATTACTTTTTTGCCGACGGGAATGTTTTCTTGACTCCACTGCCGTGCGATGATCCTTGTGTCGGTACGGTTAAGTGCAAGGCTATCGAGTAGGCTTGTTGTTGTGAAGGAGGCAATTGTTATGATGATAGCTGTGTATAGTGCTAGTGCTGGGATGTTCTGGAGTGATGGCTTGATGTTTTGAGGTATGATTTTTGCCATTAAGAATGCGGTTATTAGGATACAGAATGTTAAGACTGGGATCAGGTCGTTATTGCGTACGAAGTCGCGCGATATGATAAAGGTGAGTGTAATTACGACGCAGAAGGCGGTGGCTGATATTACGGGAATTTTATTCTGATCTGAGATCTGTTTCTTGATAAGAGCGTATATTGCCCATATTGGGCCTGCGAGGAAGATGAAGATTCCGGTGGCCGATAGATGTTCTGTTAGGAGTGCAAGATTGCGAATGATCTTTGTCTTTAGTGGTATTTCCTCACCAACGATATTTGCCTGCCAGTGCATAAATTCAGGAAGGGTCTGAAAGAAGTATACGGGTTCAGTTCTTAGTAATGGATTGGTCCATAGCAGTCCTATGATACCGCCGACACCGACAGTTATCAGTGATGCTAGTAGCCAACGCCAGCTTTTCGTTTTGGTGAGCATGATCCATGATACTAAAGGGAATATACCGCCTAGGACGGCTTGATACTTTATATTAAATGCAATTCCTAGTGTGAATCCGCAGAGTAGTGAGAATATTGGAATATGTTTCTTTTCTTTCTGCATGAGTGCGGCGAATATCCATATTATAATAAGTGCGGCTGCAAGTGGTACGTCGTTCATGGCATAGTGACTATATTGTGTGTTTATAGGCTCAGTTACAAGCAGCAGGCTGGCTAGTAGTGTTGGGATTAGCCCTGTTCGGCGCCAGAGGAACCAGCTTGTGAGTAGGGCTGTTAGCATAAACATCCCACAGGCAAGGCGTCGCATATATAGTGCCCAGTTCCATCGGTGTACACCTTCGAGGTAGTTGTCACCATGGAACCGCGATATGGTCTTCATTGTTTTGGCCATGATGATGGAGGTGCCGTATGGGTATAGCGTAAGTTCGAAGTTATTCTTGTATATTTTGTGAGCGTTGATTCTTTTATTGTTGTAGGTGTGGATGGCGACAGCTGTCTGTTTGGCTACGTCTGGATGGTAGACCATTTCTGGTCTGCCGTGATCTATACCAATAGAGCGTAGTATGCTTCCTAGTATTAGTGGAAGTAGCAGTAATAGAATAGCATATTTCCAGTTTTTCATTACTCTACTTGCCCACTTCTAGTAAGGGTGTATTGAATAGGTTACTAAATGCAGGGATATCAATTGCCATTAAGGCGACACATGTTATGAAAGCAATAGCAATCAGTATTACAAGTTTGTGTGCTTTGAAGAGGTGTTCAGGACGTTGAACAGGGCTGTTTGGCTTGAAGCCAAGATGCATATAGTATGCCATAGCATAAGCTACTATTGGTGTTGCCAGAATAAGCTCGATACGGTAGCGGGCTAGGAAGAAGCCGGACATGATACCGAAGAATGAGCCGTAGAAGAAGATGCTTTCTATTAGGCGTTCTTCATTGTAGTACTTAAAAGAGTTGCGATATCTAGCGGCACGGTCATCGTCGGCGATATGTTTATATTCGGCATATCGTTTCATTGCCATCAGGAATGCACCAAACATCCAGTATGCTAGTAGCATTGATAGTGGAGGGTTTACTAGAAAGCCTGTGGCGTACCAGCCCATGCCGAAGCGGATGGGGTTGTTAAGTGATTCGCTTAGTACATCTGCATAGGCGTGATCTTTTAGGCGGATCGGTGGGATGTTATATAGTGTTCCTGCAACCCAGAGTAGGATAGTCATTACCCCAAAGTGATTATTGATGGTGAAGCCTAGTGCGATACCGATAGCTCCTAATACGATCCATTCGGCGTATGCGATTGGGATTGAGACTCTGCCACTTGGCACAGGGCGATGTTGCTTGTCTGGATGGTGCTTATCTTTTTCTGCATCAAGTACTTCATTTAGCACATAGTTACTGGAAGCAACAAGGCAGGCGGATATAAATGCTAGTATAAGGTTTAGTACGGGAATAGATGATAGAATATCTTCAGCGAAAAAGAAGACTAGTAGAACTCCTGGCAGCATAAATATATTTTTAAACCAGTGATCAGGGCGAGCAATGTCGATATATGGCAATATTTTATTGAACATGATGTTATATGCTAGCGAATGTTATAGGCCTAGCTTCTTTCTTAATTAATTTAATAGATTCAGATTATCAGAATGTGATTAAAGTTAAAGTTTATTTTTCAGAAATAGAGTCTTGTTGATCTTCTTTATCTTCGGCTTTCTCTTTGAATCGCATGGCTAGTGCGAGTAGGATGATGGATATGATGCCACATGGTATGGCAAAGAATGTGTTACCGAAGCGAGTGTAGAATGTGAGTGGCATATCTGCTGGTGGTACTGTTATGCGGTCATTTTTGTATAGGGATCTATAGTCTGTTGCATTTTCGAGGATATCAATCCGGCCAACGCTATCTATAAAGACTGTTATGCCTGTATTTGCGCATCGCACTGCTGGTACACGATTCTCTACAGCTCTCAATATGCAGTGGGTCATGTGTTGCATTGCACCGGCTGTTCCGTCAAACCAAGCGTCATTTGTTTGGTTGATCAGTAGTCTTGCGCCATTCTTTACCGAGGTCCTTGCTAATGGTGCAACTGTATCTTCAAAGCAGATTAGTGTAGCGAAGTTTATGGCTGGATCTGTATTAGATAGTGTAAAGACTGTTGATTCCTTGCCCGGCATACATGAGAAGCCGAGTGGTGCAAAACGCTTGAGGATTTTTATCTGATTTTCGAGCGGAAGATATTCGCCAAATGGAACAAGGTGGCATTTGCGATATGAATCGACAATCTTGCCGTCGGTTCCGAAGAGGAAGGAACTATTGTAGAGAACGATCTCGTCATCTATTTTCTCTTCCTCCATAGCGCCTGCGAGGATGGGGGAGCCTAGTTTGGCAAGTTGAGCGATGAAGTTTTCGGGGAAACGGGTAAAACCAATTACGCTTGGTATTGCTGTTTCTGGCCAGATGATAAGGTCGGGTGATAGTGATGAGGCCCAAGTTGTTTGTGATTTAAGGCTGTGATATATAGAGCTCGCAAAATCTTTTGGCCATTTCTTGAGCTGCTTGATATTTGGTTGTATGGCGGTGATTGTTACTTGCTGTTGCGTGCGTGCTTCGCTGTCGGTGGCGCGAATAGTCTTGATTCCTCCATTAAGGCAGAGCACCCATGCCACAAGACCTATAGAGACCTCAATACTGATTCTGGCTTGCTTCTGCTTTAGGAATGCATTAGTGAAGCGCATTAGGATGAATGTGAAGGCGATATTTACCAGAACTATTAGAGCAGAAACCGCATATACGCCGCCCCACTGTGCAAGTTGTAGTACGGGGAGGTTGCCATACTGTGTGACGCCTAGTTGATTCCATGCAAATCCTGAAAATAGTGTAGAGCGCATATATTCAAAGCCTACCCATATTATCGGGATGGTGATTGGTATTATGAGACCTTGAATATAAATTGATATTCTGCTTATTTTTTTCCATAGCCATGCGGTAACCATGGTGAATAGCCCGATGTAGATTGCACAGTATAGTGATAGTAGTATCCAGCCAACGGCAACTAGTGGCAGTGGTCCACCTGTCTTTGCTAGAGATAGTAGCCATGATAATGATATTAACCAGAAGAGTGTTCCTGCGGCGAATCCGCAACGTAATGACTGTTTTGGTGTGCTGTGGCGAGCGATAAGTAAGAGCGGGATGAGTGCTGCCCATGCAGACTCTGCAGATCCGTATGGTGGATAGGCAGAGACGAGCAGAAATGCTGAGCATAAAGTAGCCAGTATTCTAAGAACTGTTGGTAGTGATGGCTTGCTTAATTTCCGCAACATTTTTTATATTTCTTTCCGCTACCGCAAGGGCAGGGGTCGTTCCGACCTACTTTGTCACTATCGCGTGTTACCGATGAGGCTGGCATTGGTAGGTCCGGCAAAGCGTTACCACGAGCTTGTGGTGCGGCAACAGGAGCGTCATTACCAAGTAGTGATACCTCGTCATGTACCATTGTTTGAGGTAGTGCTGATAAAAATGACTCAAAAGTTTCTACATTAGTGCTCGATCTGAATACCGCATTGGCAATATCTGTTTTGATATTGTCCATGAGATCACCAAACATAAAATATGCTTCTTTCTTATATTCAACTAGAGGATCACGTTGTCCATATGCACGTAAGCCCACACCTTGTCTTAGAGCATCCATAGCTCTAAGATACTCTTGCCAGTGTGTGTCAATAGTGTGCAGAACAATTTGGCGTTCTAGCAGTTTGACAGTTTCAGGATTTTCTAGGCTGACCTTAAGTTCGTAGGCACGTTTCACTTTCTTAAATATACTCTCTGCGACAGCTTCGATATCTTTGTTTTTGCTTGGAAGATCATCTTTTGTAAGGATTACAGGGAAGGTTGTCTGTACCCATTCGGTAAGTTCTTTAATGGCCTCTTCGCTAGTGCCATATAGGGTTTCTACCTGAGTTATGATTAGATCGTTAATAACGTCATATATCTCTTCACGTACATTTTCGCCCCGAATGGTATCGCTACGGAATCCGTATATCACTCCGCGTTGTTTGTTCATCACATCATCATATTCAAGTGTGCGTTTACGCATGGAGTAGTTCTGTTGTTCGACGCGGCGTTGAGCTGTTTCAATTGAACGGTTGAGCCATTTATGTTCAAGCTCCTGCCCTTCTTCCAGTCCGAGATGACTCATGATAGATGCTATACGGTCAGAACCGAAAAGGCGCATGAGGTCATCTTCTAGTGAGATGTAGAATTTTGATGATCCTGGGTCACCTTGGCGAGCACAACGTCCGCGTAGCTGGCGATCGGTACGTCTAGATTCGTGGCGGCCGGAACCGATGACGTGTAGTCCACGATGTTTGTTGACAATTATGTCATGTAAGGATTCGCCGTCAACTTTATCATTTAGTCCGGTCTGAGATTTGATTACATCTTCTGCAATGCCGACAACGCCAGTGCCGAGTTTGATATCTGTTCCACGTCCAGCCATGTTGGTTGCAATGGTAACTGCTCCTGGCTGTCCTGCGCGGGTTACGATATCGGCTTCACGTTCATGGTTTTTGGCGTTAAGCACGCTATGTACAATGCCGGCACGTTTAAGCATGCGGCTGATCAGTTCTGATGATTCAACACTGACGGTACCAACGAGTAGCGGCTGTTTTTCTTTATGACGTGTGATGACCTCATTGATAATTGCTTTATACTTTTCACGATGTGTCTTGTATATAACGTCATTAGAGTCTACGCGGCGGATAGGGCGGTTGGTCGGGATTACAATAACTTCCAGTCCGTAGATGTCGTGGAACTCATTTGCTTCAGTTTCAGCTGTTCCGGTCATACCAGAGAGTTTCGTGTAGGTACGGAAGTAGTTCTGGATAGTGATAGTTGCTAGTGTCTGTGTTTCACGTTCGATCTTAACGTTTTCGATTGCTTCTACGGCTTGGTGTAGTCCATCACTCCAGCGGCGGCCGGACATTAAGCGGCCTGTATTCTCATCAACAATAATTACCTGGTTGTTCTGTACAACGTATTCGACATCTTTTTCATATAAGCAGTAGGCGCGAATAAGCTGATCGACATTGTGAATACGTTCACTCTTGGTGGTGAAGTCATCCTGAATGGCTAGTTGGAGTTTTGATTTCTCATCGTCAGAGATTGAGTCGTCGGCGTCCATTTCGGCGATAGCCGTCACAAGATCAGGTAGTACGTAGCTGTCAGGATCGTCAGGGTTGAGTTCGGCACACCCTTTTTCTGTTAGTCCAGCATCGTGGTTACGTTCATCGATCGTGAAGAAAAGCTCTTCGCGTAGTGCGCGTGACTGTTCCTTGCGCATATCAGTGAGCATTGCGTTGCTAATTTTTTCATTAAGCTTGCGTATTTCTGGATTTTCCAGCATGTGCATCAACTGCTTATGCTTAGGCATGCCTTGAGACACTTGGTAAAGCTTAAGTTGAGCTTCTTCTATTTCATTTTTATCAATTAGGTCTTTGGCATCTTTAACTATGCGGTTACAGAATGCTTGTTGTTTCTTGAAAAGTGCTTCTACTTTTGGTTTTAGGCTAAAGTATTGATGTGAAGAGACTGGTGCAGGGCCGGAGATGATGAGTGGCGTACGTGCTTCGTCGATTAAGATACTATCGATCTCATCAATAATAGCGTAGTGATATCCGCGCTGCACTTGTGCATCTTCGTCAAATGCCATACCGTTATCGCGCAGGTAATCGAAGCCGAACTCGCTATTTGTGCCGTAAGTTATATCCTTTGCATATTCAGTTTTTCGTTCGTCATGATGCATCTGGTTCTGGATACAGCCGCATGTGAGGCCTAGATATTCAAAGACCAGCCCCATCCATTGTGAGTCACGTCTAGCTAGGTAGTCATTAACGGTTACGAGATGTGTGCCTTTTTCTTCTAGGGCATTTAGGTATAGAGGCATTACCGCTACTAGGGTTTTTCCTTCACCAGTAGCCATTTCAGCAATTCTTCCCTGATGCAGTACTATGGAGCCTATAAGCTGAACATCAAAAGGGACCATGTCCCATGTCATGTCATGTCCGCAGACTGAGAATTCTGTACCGACTAGGCGGCGACATGCATTTTTTACGACAGCAAAAGCTTCAGCCATAATGTCGTCAGTGGTTGCGCCATCTTTTAGGCGCGCTTTAAATTCATCTGTTTTGGCTTGTAGTTCTGAGTCCGATAGAGCTTTGTACTCTTCGTCTAATTCGTTGATTGATGCGACAAGAGGTCTGATTTTCTTTAGATCGCGTTCGCCTTTTGAGCCAAATATTTTGGAAAGTAGTTTGGATGCCATATGGAGTGGTCCTGAATACAGTGATAGAAAATGCCCGGCGACGCTAAGTTAGCGATGCCGGGCAGTAGTTACTTCTTTGAATTACTCTTTTCTTACTATGCAGGAGTAATTGCACTAACTGGGCATTCGTCTGCACAAAGACCGCAATCTACACATGTATCAGCGTCAATTTTGTACTGAGCATCACCTTCAGCAATTGCTTCTGCTGGGCAAACTGGTTCGCAAGCGCCACATTTTGTACAATCACTAGAAATTACATAAGCCATTTTACTTCTCCTATTTATTTACTTGTTACACAAAAACAGATGAAATCTATCTTTTTATCTAAAAGAAATCAATATAAAGATTATATTAATTATCATGCGAATTATAGTTCAGGAGTGGTTGTTTTAGATTACAGGTGGGAATAGTGCAGTTTTGAGGTTATTTTCCTTCGGCTAATCGCTTAGCAAGGCGATCAGGAAGGCCGTTTTCTTTTATCTTTTTCTGTGTTGTCGCAATATCGTAGGCGATGCGACGCAGTTCTACTTTGCGTTCGTTAATATCGTATATGACATAAGCGGAACGTGGATCACCATCGCGAGGTTGTCCAACGCTACCTACATTGATAAAATATTTTTTACCAAGTTCTATTTTTAATTCGGTATATGTTGATCGGGTGATCTTATCATCTTTTTCAAAAACAACAGGAACGTGAGTGTGTCCGTAGAAGCAGGTGGAGACCATTTGGTAGTTAAAGTGAGCATCTGCTTCTAGGGTATCAAAGACGTATCCCCATTTCTCTGGCAGATCGAGTGTGCTATGTACAAGGGCAAATCCTGAAACCATCTTTTGCAGTTTAAGGTCATGTAGATATTTTGTCTGTTCAGCAGATAGTTGTTTTCTGGTCCAGTCTATAACGTTGGCGGCCAGAGGGTGGAAATCATCGAGGCGTTCATCGTACGAGCAGTAGTGGTCGTGATTGCCTCTTACGCATGTAGTCTTTAATTCGCGGATTTTATCTAGGCATAATGATGGGTCGGCATTGTAGCCAACTATATCACCTATACACGCGAAGTCAGTGACGCCTTGTTGTTTGGCATCATCTAGAACAGCGGTTAATGCTTCCCAGTTTCCGTGTATATCACCTAATATTGCGTATCGCTTTTTTTTCATTAGAAGTTGATCGATGAATCTAATTTGAGCATGGCGGCTGCCACTGGCAAGTCGTCTGCTGTCGTGATTTTTAGGTTAGGGTCAGTTGTTTCTACTAGGCGTACTTCATCAGAAATTAGCTCAACTGCTGATGCTTCATCCGTAACTGTAATGTCGTTTTCTTGGATGTGGGCAAAAGCCTTACGTAGTAAGTCGACCTTAAAGGTTTGTGGAGTTTGTACTGTCCAGAGCTTGGAACGATCCATAGTCTTGCCGATTTTTAATCCGCGCTCAACATATTTCACTGTGTCGGTAATACGATTAGCGGCAATAGCTGAACCGTAGCGTTTGGCTGTTCTTATGGTTTCTGAGATTAGCGCGGGTGTTACGCATGGGCGTGCACCATCGTGTACCGTTACAATGCGTGCGTCATCATTTAGGCAGTTGAGACCATTCATAACTGATGCCTGTCTCTTTGTGCCGCCAGCAATCACATTTATAACTTTGGAACAACCGAATATTTGAGCCATCTTGCCGGCACCTTCAACGCGGTCTTTTCTAACTACCAGTACGATAGCGTCAATATCTTCGCAATCTTCAAATGCCTGTAAAGAGTAGGCTAACACTGGTTTTTGACCCAAGCTTAAGAAAGCTTTGTCCGTGTTTGCTCCCATTCTTTCACTTTTTCCTGCTGCAACAATTATTGCACAATTCATAATAAACGCCTTTCAGGTACTGGTTAGTTACAAGTGTACCTTAATTAATGCTATGCGACATAAAACTTCTTAAAACAATTTATATTAGAAGACTAGTAAGGGTGTGAATATTATGATGATAGAAGGCCGTCGTCAAGCTTTTGCTTTGGTCAAAGTTGGTTTTGTTCCCTCTATTATATGTTTTATAGTTCAGATTGACGCTGGCAGTGCTGTTTTTATGTCCCTTTTGTATAGTGTCATTATGGTGTTAAAGGGGAGAAGGTTATGTCTATGATCTGTTTTGTAGGGCCGTTTTTGTAGCTATACAAAATAAGGATGGTGTTATTTTCTGATTAAATGTATCTTTTTTTGAGAAGGAGTATCAGTGACAAAGAGCGAATATAATATAGATATGCAACCGGCTAGGTATCTAGCTGCAGTGGGTGTTGCTGTGATCTCAGGTTTTTTCTGTGCAATATTAAGTGTGCTGTTGATTGTTGGTTATTTGCAGGTGAATAGTGTAGACCCTATCAATAGCCCGGCACTTGAGGAACTTATAGTTAGGCTCAATAATAATCCTTCCGATCTAATTTTGCGTGATGCTGTTAGGGATCTCGATCTTATGTCCCGTAATGTCTTTTTTACTAAACAGGCACAATTCAGAATGGGTGGCTATATGTTACTCATTGGTGTTGTTACTCTTCTTGTCTCATTAAAAATTGTTGCTCTCTACCGTAAGAGACCGCCAGCTACTCCGGGATGTGCTGGGGTTGATTCTGCTTTTGGTGTTAATATTATTGCCAGAAAATATATTGGTATGGCGGCTGTTGCTCTCTTTATGTTGGTTGTGGTGATAGCGTTGACCTCTAGAACTGAACTGCCAACCTCGTTGGGTGATGTAGAGAGCGTGGTAAAGCCGCCACTACCCGTAACGGTGGAGGTAGAGAAACTGCCGCAATTATCGGATCTACAGAAAAACTG
Organism: bacterium; assembly: GCA_030632465.1. Classification (GTDB taxonomy): domain Bacteria; phylum Verrucomicrobiota; class Kiritimatiellia; order UBA8416; family CAMZLY01; genus CAMZLY01. The sequence goes on from DAOVUR010000038.1 coordinate 10,691, forward strand.
GCCGGCATTTCGCGGTTATAATGGTAGTGCAATTGCGGTGAATCGGAAAAATATTCCTACTATGTGGGATGGCAAAAGTGGAAGCGGTATCTTATGGAAGACGAAAATTCCGCAGCCAGGTTTTAACTCGCCTATTATCTGGGAAGATAGAGTGTTTCTTGCTGGTGCCAATGCTGATATTAGGGAGGTCTACTGTTTTAATGCGCCAGACGGGAGAATCTTGTGGCAGAAGAAAGTGTCACGGATTGTTGGCTCGCCTGCTGAGTCGCGGGAGGGGACGGATGACACAGGGTATGCAGCTGCTACTATGGCAACTGACGGAAATCGAGTATACGCAATTTTCGCTAATGGTGATTTAATCTCGTTTACTATGGATGGTGATCGAGTTTGGGGGATAAATCTCGGTATGCCGGACAATCATTACGGGCACTCATCATCGTTACTCGTGCATAATAATCTGCTGCTTGTGCAGTATGATCATAATGAAGAGACGCGTCTCTTGGGGGTGGATGCAGGTTCAGGGGATATTGTTTGGGATGCTGATCGGGATGCAACAATCTCCTGGTCGTCACCTATCCTTATAGACAGAGATGGTAGTGTGGAGCTGATTATTCAATCAAGTACTCACCTCTATTCGTATGCGCCAGAGACCGGGATGTTATATTGGAGTTTGGAATGTTTGTCAGGTGAAGTAGCGCCATCTCCAGCTTATGCTGACGGTATAGTTTATGTGGCAAATGATATGGCAGCAGTTGTTGCTGTTGATGGTAGCGGGCAGTCTGTCTGGAAAGTGGAAGATGTTGATTTGCCGGATGTGTCTAGTCCGCTGATTGTGGGGGACAACCTACTGCTCTGTTCTAGTTTTGGTGTTATCACCTGTATGGAGCGCGC
>DAOVUR010000269.1 GCA_030632465.1 bacterium
AAAACTTCATACAATAAGCTTAACTTGATTGTTGCGCACATAGGTGGTGGTGTTTCTGTGGGGGTGCATAAAAAAGGGAAAGTTATTGATGTCAATAACGCCCTAGATGGTAATGGCCCGTTTTCGCCAGAACGTACAGGTGGCGTGCCGCTACTACCTTTTATGGACTACGTACGCAAGAATAAGATATCAGCAATGGATGCCAAGAAACTTGTCACAAAAAATGGTGGACTCGTTGCTTATACAGGAACTAATAACTGCATTAAAATAGAAGAACTTGCCCGCTCTAAAAAAGACCCTGCAGTGGCATTAGCGTATGAAGCATTTATATATCAAATAGCAAAAGAGATTGGAGCTGGTGCTGCCGCACTATCAGGAAAAGTAGATGCAGTAATATTAACTGGTGGAGTCACAAAAAATAAGTGGTTTAGACAGAAACTTTCTAGTATGGTCAAGTTTATTGCTCCTGTATCTGTATATACGGAGAATTTGGAAATGGATGCGCTGGCAACTGCTGGAGTCTCAGTTTTTAGTGGTAATACAAAAATTAAAGAATATATATAATGGCTGATAAAAAACAGAAAAAAACTTATATCTTAAAGATTGATAGTGACAAATGTAAAGGGTGCGAGCTATGTATTGAGTTCTGCCCTAAAGACGTTTTAGAATTATCAAAGAACCTTAATAAAAAAGGTTCCAAATATTCAGTAATGGCGCGTCCTGATGATTGTATCGGTTGTCGTGCTTGTGTATTGATGTGTCCTGATGTTTGTATTGAACTTTTTGAAGTAGAACAGGAAGACAAATGAGTGAACTAGCTTTTATGAATGGAAATGAGGCATTAGCCGAAGGCGCAATTCGCGGTGGATGCGACTGCTACTTTGGTTATCCTATTACTCCGCAAAACGAACTTACGGCTTATATGGCGCAGGAAATGCCAGCGAAAGATCGGGTCTTTGTGCAGGCTGAAAGTGAAGTTGCTGCAATTAACATGGTGTATGGTGCTGCCGCAACTGGCAAACGTTCTATGACGTCTTCATCGTCGCCAGGTATCAGTCTTAAACAAGAAGGGATCTCCTATATAGCTGGAGCACGTCTACCTATGCTAATTGTGAATGTGCAACGTGGCGGCCCTGGTCTAGGGTCAATTGATCCTTCGCAGGCTGACTATTTTCAGGCCGTCAAGGGTGGGGGACATGGCGATTATCGATTGATCGTACTTGCACCAGCATCAGTTCAGGAGATGCACGACTTTGCCGTTGAATCATTTGCACTATCAGAAAAATATCGTACACCTGTTATGATTCTATCTGATGGTCGGATTGGTCAGATGATGGAGCCTCTTAAGCTTTGGGATAAAGATGCGCCGGCTACAGTAGCAGATAAAAGCTGGGCCTTGACCGGTGCCAAAGGGCGTGAACGTAATGTTGTTAGATCATTCTTTAATGTTGTTGGTGCTTTAGAAGAAAACAATCGTATCTTACAAGAAACCTATAAAGAAATAACCAAGAACGAAGTACGTTATGAAGAGTTCATGATGGACGATGCGGAAGTTATGATGGTTGCTTACGGCACAACTGCTCGGTTATGTCGTGATGTTATTCGCGCTTTACGTAAAGAAGGCAAAAAAGTAGGGCTGCTACGTCCGATTAGCCTTTGGCCATTCCCAACAGATGTTATTGCTGAATATGCTAATAAAGTTAAATTCGCAATGGTTGTCGAGATGAGTGCCGGCCAGATGATCGAAGATGTCAAACTTGCATGTAATGGCGCCATCCCTGTTGAATTCTGTGGTAGAACTGGCGGTGGTGTTCCATCAATTGATCAAATATACAGTGAGCTATCTAAGCTTTTATAGTTTTGTTAAAGGAAAATGGATATGTCAAATAAAGATTTATATATCAAGCCAGAGGCAATTAAAGATGTCTCTACACACTACTGCCCTGGTTGTGGGCATGGTATTGTGCACAAGCTAATTGCTGAAGTTATTGATGAGCTAGGTATTCGTGAAGAAACAGTTGCTGTTGCGCCAGTGGGTTGTTCGGTTATTGCGTATGAGTATTTCAACTTTGATATGAGTGAAGCTGCTCATGGACGTGCACCAGCAGTTGCTACTGGTATTAAGCGTGCTTGTCCTGATAAGTTTGTCTTTGCCTATCAAGGTGATGGTGATCTTGCCTCTATCGGTATGGCAGAGATTATTCATGCAGCTAACCGTGGTGAAAATTACACAACAATCTTCATTAATAATACTATCTATGGAATGACAGGTGGACAGATGGCGCCAACTACATTGATTGGTCAAAAAACTTCTACAACACTCGATGGACGTGATCAAGCCACAACAGGCAATCCCATCCGTATGTGTGAGATGATGGACGTGCTGGATAGTCCAGTCTTGATCCAGCGCACAAGTGTACATAATCCTGCTAATGTAATAAAAACAAAGCGCGCTATCAAAAAAGCGTTTGAATATCAGCTTGCAGGTAAAGGCTTCACATTTGTGGAAGTACTTTCAACTTGTCCGACCTATTGGAAAATG